>NZ_QNRX01000015.1 GCF_003317055.1 Alkalibaculum bacchi | reverse complement strand
AAACAACCTAAAATGCTGTGCATAACACTTTATTTTTAGGTGAAAGTATTATGTTGCAATGGATTTATGCCATTTATGATGTGCGAAGTTTGAGTTAATAATTTAAAATTTCAAATATTACTTCATATATCAATGATTGTATTAAAATATCATTCTATTCTAAGAATAGTTCGTAATATCCCATATTATTAAAGGATATTTACTCTAATATACTATTATCTCTAAATTATGAATGGCTCAACGATATTAAAAAAGTACCCTACTATTATTATGCCTACTGCACAAATCCCAATAAAAATTGAAAGCAGTTTAGGTTTTACTGCCTTACTTAGCATTATCAATGAAGGCAATGATAATGTGGTAACTCCCATCATAAAAGAAAGAACAACCCCTAGTTGAGCACCTTTGCTTAATAATGCTTCTGCAATGGGAATGGTCCCAAAAATATCAGCGTAAATGGGAATACCTATAATTGTTGCCAACGGAACGGCTAATGGATTACCTGCCCCTAAAACTCCTACGACCCATTCTTCTGGAATCCAGTTATGAATTACAGCACCTATTCCAACTCCCACTAATATATAAGGAGACACTTTTTTAAATGTGTCGATCACCTGTTCTTTAGCAAAAATTATGCGATCGTGTTTTGTCAGTTCAGGAGATTCAATGTCTACACTTCCTCCTTGAGAAATAAAGCCTTCCACGTATTCTTCCATATTCAGTTTTTCTATAATGCTACCACCGATAATAGCAATAATTAAGCCAAGTACCACATAAAGTACAGCTACCTTTGCTCCAAAAATGCTCATTAGAAGGACAAGAGATCCTAAGTCAACCATTGGCGAGGAAATAAGAAACGAAAATGTTACCCCAAGTGGTAACCCTGCACTAGTAAAACCCATAAATAACGGAATAGAGGAACAAGAGCAGAAAGGTGTAACTGTACCAAGCAAGGCAGCAACGGTATTGGCTCCAATTCCATGGAAACGTCCTAGGATCTGTTTAGTCCTCTCTGGGGGAAAGTAACTTTGAATGTAAGAGATGATAAAAATTAGTGAACAAAGCAGTAGTACAATTTTAATCGTGTCATAGATAAAAAACTGCACACTAGCAATCCAACGGTTAGAAGTATCCAAGCCTAAAACTGATAATCCATTGCCAATCACCTCGTTTAACCACTTCATGCCAAGAATTTGATTTTGTATAAAGTCCCAAATTGCCTTAATTGCGTTCATTTTATAAATGCCCCCTTTTAATGTTTAATAATAAAACAATCACATCGAAATATTTGGATTTATAATACTTACAGAAAGCCATCTTTCGATGGCTACTTCGTTTATCATCAGCTTTACTACTGAACTCAATAATTACAGTATCATAGTAGCTAAAAAAACATTATATAAATCCTTTCATATGCTTTGCACCTAGCTCTTGTTCCTTAATTAGTAAATGCTGCTGGGGAGTGAAAGGTTCCCCATCTTCAATGATTTTTTCAATAAAATAATTGCAATCCGTCAAAATATTTTCCCCCAATGTAAACGCCTTTTTAAACTTCGCACATTCAAACTTATTTTGCTCAACTACTCCAGCAATGCCACAATATTCGCACTTTTTAATCATGTTTAACCCTCCCTTTAATTTTAAAACTAAGTGTAATTTAGTTCATATGGTAAAACTATGATGCTATATAATAATCTTATAGTATGATACTATAATTATCTTATCGTTCTATGATAAATACTAGTTAGCAATTTAGTATCTTCTTAAGTTCATCTAATTTACCATCATGTTTATTTTCGTGGATGGAACGACATTGTTGTACTTGCAATTCACCTACTATTAGTTTTGATGCAAATGCAACACATGTAGATTCTCCGCATCTTTTACAATTTGTTTTTGGTAAATATTTATATATATCTAATACAGAAGGCTTTTTTCGCATCTCAAATAGAGGTACTATTACATCTCTTTTTTTGTAAATGTCATTAATCAAATTCTTAATATAGTCACACATTTCATATGCATCTGTTTCATTTATAATTTTTGCAACTGAAAGTGTTTCACTAGAAAGTGTAATTATTTTTATTCCTTGATTAAACGTTAGATTTTCTGCTCTATGATTGTATTGAGCAATTTTTATCTCTGCATTCAGGTAAGGGAGAATTTCTGAAATATTTCTAGAAAATGCAGCTTTAAATCTCATTTTATTTGCATCTGCGGTGCAAGGTTCAATAAAAATAACGTTTACCTCTTCTAAATACATGCTTTTCACTCCATTCATGCTATTTATTAATTTTCTGAAGTGCTTCTATTAAAAAATCAATATCTTTCTTCTCATTAAAATAGCCGATTCCAATTCTACAAGTTCCTGTTGTTTTTGTGCCAATAATCTCATGTGCTGTAGGGGCGCAATGTAATCCTGCTCGAATCATTATTCCAAACTGTCGACCTAATTTATAAGCTACTTCATCACAAGATTTATCCTTTAAATTAAACGAAATTACACCAATAATTTTTTCACTATCTTGGGGACCATAAACAGTGATACCTTCAATTTCATGTAATTGATTAAAAGCATATTCTAACAATTCTTTTTCTTTGTGGTAGATTTTATTGACTCCAACCTTTTGTATGTATTTTATCCCTTCACCCAGACCCACAATCCCGGGAACATTTAGCGTTCCAGATTCTAATCTATTTGGATAGTAATCAGGTTGGTACTCATAAGTAGAGTCTCCTCCTGTTCCCCCAGATTTGATAGGCTTAATATCACCCTTCCAATTTATAACAAGTCCTCCTGTGCCCATAGGACCAAGGAGCCCCTTATGTCCTGTAAATGCCAACAAATTAATATTATTGTCTATTACATCAATCGGGTATACCCCTGCAGTTTGAGCTGCATCCACTAGGAAAGGAATCTCGTACTTTCTACAGATTTCTCCAATTTCCTTAATTGGTTGGAGGGTTCCTAAGACATTGGATGCATGATTAAATACTACTAGCGCAGTGTCTTCACAAATTGCATTTTCAACCTCGAAAGGATTTGTAAAGCCTTCTTTACTACAGGATACAACTGAAATAGTTATTCCGATATCTCTCTCTAATGTCTTTAAACAACGCCATACAGCATTGTGCTCTATGGAACTAGTAATAACATGATCACCTTTATTAAGAATTCCTTTTAAAGCTACATTTAATGATTCAGTAGCGTTTAAAGTAAAAATAACTTTTTTGACATCGTTAAAATGAAATAAATCTGTTATCCCTTTTCTAACTTGATAAACCAACATATCTGATTGAATGGCCGTTTCATAAGCGCCTCTACCGGAGGTAGCACCTATATCCATCATAAAATTAGTCATGGATTCGATGACTTTTTGTGGTTTAGGATATGAAGTTGCTGCATTATCTAAATAAATACCCATTAAACTCATCCTTTACGTATACTATCAATTATTAATTATGAAGAAAAGATTTAATAGCTTCAACTACATGCTCCAACTCTAACCAATAGATACAAAAGTACCCTTAAAATGTCTTGATTATTTACTATTTATAAAATTATTGTTTATACGTTGTTAATTATAAAGATTCCATGTCTATACTCCTTCAACAGTGAAACGATTACATCCAAATATTTAGATATATAACGCTTATAGAAAGCCATCCCTAGATGGCTGTTTTGTTTATCATCAGCTAATATTAGAAATCACATCGTTTGTTGTAATAATTTTAAGTAGATCTATGGCAGAAATACTGCCCTCTTCACTTATCCAATAATGTGTCCATTTGCCCTCTTGTCTGCTATCAACGATGCCAGATTCGCATAAAATTTTCATATGGTATGATAGGGATGATTGTGGCATATTAAGTTGTTCCTCTAAAACACAAGCACATTTTTCACCACTACGAAGTAACGCAAGTATTCGTAAACGTCTTTCATCACATAAGGCTTTAAACACTTTTGCCTGCTCTTCATATGTCTTCGTCAAGCTCTCCACCTCACATTCAAAATTCTTGATATGATAAGTATATGCCTCAAATTAGTTTTTGTCAATATTTTCAAAAATCAATTCTCTATTTCTTCAAACTCTACTGTCCTATATAATTCTATTCTTTCCTCTAAAGTTGGATGAGTGTGGTACCATGTTTTATATATATTAGATGGGCGCGGTAAGCCAAGACTTGTTTGAGTGAGTTTTTCCATGGCGCTAACCGCAGACTCTCTGTCTTCTGTTAATGAAACTTCATATCGATCCGCCTCGATTTCCATACTACGAGATACGTAGGTTGAAATGCAATTGGATAAAAATGGAAATATGTTAAGCATTATAATCAACAAGGGAATGGATGCGTAAGTACCTAAATCTTTAAAGCCAAAAGTCCCATTATACAATTAAGTATTCATGTTGCGCTGCGGTACACTAAGTAAAGAATTAAAAATTCTTCTACCCCAGCTTTTGAGAGCAAACCTTCAATCTGTTGGCAAAGTCTGTCATCTTCAATTGACGTGTACTCATTAAAAATAGGATCAATTACTAGTGGTGAGATAAATGTCGTAAAAATCGTAAAGGGTATAATGATAAGAGCTATTTTAAACCACCAAGTTTCGGTAAGCTTATAAATAATAATATATGGAACCCATAGAAATAATGAGATAATCAAATTATTGATTACAAATCCCTTTATATTTAATTCAAACCACCTTAAAAAACTTTGATACGTCAGGCCGTATTTATTCTGTAGCTTTTTATTCATTTACTCATCTTCTATTATATACTCTTATATTAAAACAAAATTTATCAATGTCATCAATTTCATTTTAATTATTTACAATCCTCTAAATATCTATATATGAGTGATTATTGTATAATATTACATTATAGCTAATTATTTCATCAAAAACATCGGCCTGTTTAAATAAATAAGTAAAACTTGCTGTCAATTCAAGTTTTCCATCTTCATTAACCTGCTACATTCCATTGACAAGATAATAGATATCCCTCATATTGACAGGGTAACAGTAGACATTGCATGGGGTGGCATGTTCTATGTAATTGGAGGCTATGGATAGTTCCTAACCTAGTATAGAAAATAAATCTTATGCAAATACTACTCACAAACAAATTGATTGGGGTGGCTGTACATGATTGTAATTTATCATGATTTCGGTGGTGCTCATACTTCTTGCGTTTGTGCTAATATTCATGCAAATATACTCCCTTCTGACAAAGTTCCCAATAAAGAAGATATTATGAACTTACCAACTTTTGATAAAATAACGAAAGAGCAATATGGTCATTTACTGTATATAGGTACTGATGAATTTGGTGCCAAGGTATATACCTTATGCAGAAAGCAAAAGCAAAAATTTGTATTACCTGCAATCTCCGATATGTATGTAATTTTTAATGGAGATATGAATGGGTTTTTCCTTGCAAATACTTCCCCTACTGTAAATAACTTAATGAGACTTGGCGGCTTTAGTTCAAGGGGTCTTGGATTAGTTTCATTTGGAAGGCCTATTGCTGCAAAAGGGATACTTAAAAATTACTCTGAGCTAGTAAATTTAGTTCAAACAACAAAAGACAATATGAAAAAATACATAGAAACGTAGGGGTAATGACTCCTATAACGGATGGGAGAGAGAAAACTTCTTTCTTAATATGTTACTGTTAAATAACTTCTATTAAATGTTTAAGCATTCACTCATTATATCAAATTATGATATTCCCTTAATCATCCTATCGTTATAGTGTTAAATTATATATAAGGAGGTAAATAATTTATCACCTACCTTAACCCTATCGATTTACTTTATTAATTCTACTCTATTATTTAATTTAGAAACATTTAAGAATCTTACCACTTACCTGCATTCATATGTCCTGCAAGTTCCGTCTTGCATCTCTGTTTGATTACCCAGGCTTCATCTTTTGCTTGAGTAAAGGCTGCCACGCACTTAGGATCTAGATTATCATCAATGCCTTTTTGGGAAATTTTAATTATTTTTTCTGCTAGAGTAATGATTTCTATATGAATTCCATTGGTTTTATCCGAGCTATAGATTTTATCAGCTGCCTCTTTCGCTAGCTCCTCGAACTTCTCTGCGCCAACATGACATTTAGGGCACTCTTCTGGAGCACTATCTCCCTCATGAACATATCCGCAAACACTGCATTTAAATAGCTTTTTCATTAAAAATCCTCCTTCAATTCGTAGATAAAAATTACTATACCCTAACGCATTGATTTTATTCAATTTCAATCCAATGCAAAAATTCTTGTCCGTAGCGTCACTTTAATCCGTTATAGATTTCGCCCCAGCTATAATACCACCTTAAAGCAAGACTTTAATAATGACATTCTTCAACCTATAATGTATAATAACTTGTAAATTCACGGAATATAAAATGATTAAATATATGTCAAAAAATTTCTAAGGATATTATAGAACATGAAAACATTAAAGGAAATATTTAATTTACACAAGGGCGATATTGTATCAATTGTTGGTACAGGTGGAAAGACTACTTTACTATATCAATTAGCTAAAGAGTTAAAAAATGATTATAATGTATTATTGACCACAAGTACTAAAATAATCAAACCCTTGAAAGGTACTTGTGATTTTCTTTATACGAACATAGAAGATTATCATATGAATCATAAAGTGAACAAAAGTAGTAGTATTACAGTAATTTCTAAGGGTATTATTTTAGAAAAAAATAAGCTCATTGGAATTGACGATAATGATCTAGAATCCGTAGCTCATGATTTTGATATGGTCATTATAGAAGCCGATGGATCCAAAAGCTTGCCATTAAAGGGATGGAAAAATCATGAACCTGTAATATTAGAAAAAACGACAAAAACCATAGGTATTATCCCTGTAAAAGTTCTAGATAAAAACATTAATGAGGATATGATTTATGGTTTCGAAGAATTTCAGAAATTTTCTAAAGAGAAGAAAATTATAGATAATCAATTAATTGGGAGAATTTGTTCTGATTGTAATGGGATATTTAAAAATTCTAAAAAAGAATTATACCTTTATATCAATCAAGTAGATTCTGCGGAGGATTTAATAAGAGCAATAAGCTTATCAAATTATTTAAGAGACAATATCATAGGTAAACCTTTTTATTTCAGGATATGTATTGGTTCATCAGTAAATGGTATATATTATGAGTTTAATTGAGGAGAATATAAATGCAGAACGAAATTGAATTTTGTAAAGGCGGAGGTTGTACAGCCAAATTAGGACCAGAAATTTTGTCTTCGGTTTTAGACAAACTCCCTACAAGGAAAGATGCGAACTTACTTGTAGGTTTTGACCGTTCAGATGACGCTGCTGTTTACAGGCTGGCTGATAACTTAGCGATTGTACAAACACTAGATTTTTTTCCTCCGATGATTGACGATCCGTATATATTTGGTCAAATAGCGGCGGCTAATGCACTATCTGATATATACGCAATGGGCGGTGAGGTGAAAGTTGCATTGAACATTGTCTGCTTCCCTGAAAAAATGGACTTGAATATATTGGGGAAAATTATGCAGGGTGGGAATGAGAAAGTAGATGAAGCTGGCGGTATCTTAGCGGGAGGTCACTCTATAAATGGCGAAGGTGTAAAATATGGTCTTTCTGTGACAGGCATCATCGATCCAAATAAGATATACAAAAATAATGGATGCCAAGAAGGCGATCTGCTTTTGTTGACAAAACCACTAGGTGTAGGTATTGTCTGTACAGCTCATAGAGTAGGTAAAAGCTCTAAAGAAGCCATAAATTTAGCCATAGAATCTATGACAACGCTTAATAAATACGCTGCAGAAATTATTCAAAAGTATGATGTTCATGCTTGTACAGATGTTACAGGTTTTAGCTTATTAGGACATTTAAATGAAATGATAGGAAATAATTTTGGTGCAGATTTAGACAGTTTGCAAATCCCCTATATTCCGGAAGCCTTGCATTATGCCAATGAGTTTTTTATAACGGCAGCAGCTCAAAAAAATAGAAATCATTTGGCAAGCAAAGTAGAATTTTTCAATATTCCATTTGCATTGGAAGAAATCCTCTTTGATCCACAGACATCTGGAGGACTCCTGATAAGTTTACCACCTGAACATGCAAAAAAGGCATTACATGAAATAGAAAAATTAGGATTGCCTTGCAGTATAGTAGGCAGAGTCACAAAAAAACACAATAATATCATTGTAAGATAAGGAGTACAAAAGTGAATAAAACATTAGACTTCAAAGGAAAAGCATGCCCTATCCCTGTTGTTGAGACAAAAAAAGTCTTATCTTCCCTAGATGAAGGAGATATAGTTGAAGTAATCGTGGATAATTTTATTGCTATTCAGAATTTAAATAAATTAGCGCAACAGACTAAGAGCAATTTTTCATATAAAAAAGTTAATGAAGATAACTATATAGCAGAATTTGTAGTTTCAGCGAAGATAAATGCGAAAGCGGATTTAGAGATAGAATGTAATCTAAATTCAAATATATCAAATACAATAGTAGTTCTTTCTTCCGATAAAATGGGAGAAGGAGATGAGAAACTAGGCCATATTTTAATGAAGGGATTTATTTACGCCTTAACAGAACAAGAAGTTCTCCCCAAAACAGTTCTCCTTTACAATAATGGAGCTAAATTATCTGTAGAAGATTCAGATTCACTTGCCGATTTAAAGCTGTTGGAGTCACAAGGAGTTGAAATCATGACGTGCGGCACTTGCTTAAATCATTACGGATTAACGGAAAAACTTGCAGTTGGAACAGTTACAAACATGTATGTAATTGCAGAAAAACAAATGCAAGCAGGAAAGATCATTCAACCATGAAAAAGAGCCATTTAATTGTAGTCAGAGGCGCAGGTGATATGGCAACAGGAACAATTCAAAAATTAATGAGATCTGGATTTCCTGTCATATGTACAGAAATATCCAAACCATCAGCCATACGGAGATATGTTGCCCTAAGTGAAGCAGTATATGAAAAATCATGGACTGTTGAAGATATTACTGCTGTTCATGTCAAATCTGTCTCTGAAGCTTGGATTGCAGTAGAAAGTGGGAAGGTTCCAATAATTGTAGACCCTAATTGCAATATACTTAATGAAGTAAAACCCATGGCTGTAGTAGATGCTATATTAGCTAAAAAGAATCTAGGTATGAAAAGGGGCATTGCACCAATAACAATAGCTCTTGGACCGGGTTTTACTGCAGGTGTGGACGCAGATATGGTCGTTGAAACCATGAGAGGACATAATTTAGGTAGAATCATTATGGAAGATTCAGCCATGCCTAACACTGGTATACCTGGTATTATTAGCGGATTTGGAAAAGAAAGAGTAATTCATGCTTCTTCGGCAGGTACAATTCATAATGTGAAGAAAATCGGTGATACAGTGATAAAAGGTGAAACAATTGCAACAATTGATCGACAGCCCGTTTTAGCATCATTAGATGGAATCTTGAGAGGGTTAATCAGAGATGGGTACGAAGTAACAAAAGGATTTAAAATTGCTGATATCGACCCTAGAAATGA
This sequence comes from Alkalibaculum bacchi, assembly GCF_003317055.1. NCBI lineage: Bacteria > Bacillati > Bacillota > Clostridia > Eubacteriales > Eubacteriaceae > Alkalibaculum > Alkalibaculum bacchi. The sequence goes on along the minus strand of NZ_QNRX01000015.1, from coordinate 76,498 downwards.
AGTAAAATCTAATTGCTTCACTATTTCCGATAAGGCAAGATGCATTGGTGGATCTGTATTGGAAGGGATTCTAATGTTACACAAGAAAGCGCCTAGGGCACTTTAGCCATCAATAATCAGCTACCAGCCGCCAGTGCTAAGGTCGAATCTCACAGGTCAAAGATTCAACTATATATAGATGGTTTATATATAAGTTAAATTCAAAAGTAGGACTTTCTAATGCATGAAAAAAATGAAGGGATAGGTTGAAATCTATGATTTACTTGGATCATGCAGCAACTTCATACCATAAGCCTAAAGAAGTAGCTGAAGCTGTATATAATGCAATACAAGGTGTGGGAAACTGTGGTAGAGGGGCTCATGGTGCTTCTCTAGATTCTAGCCGTATTATTTATAAAACTAGAGTTGCTTTGTCAAGCTTTTTTAATGTGAAAGACCCTTCTCGCGTTGTCCTCACTTCAAATGCAACAGAAAGTTTAAATATCGCCATTCAAGGTTTACTTAAACCAGGTGACCATTGTATTTCTACCACTGTTGAGCACAATAGCGTTTTGCGCCCTCTCTATCATATGGAAAGCTGTGGGGTAGAGCTTACATTAATTCCTGCAGATCAAAAAGGATGCATTTCAATAAATGATATCGAATCAGCCATTTCATCAAAAACTAAGGCAATTGTAATAAATCATTCTTCTAATGTTACGGGTAATGTGACAGACATTGAATCAATAGGAAGACTGTGCCATAAACATAAGCTTTTGTTTATATTAGATGCTTCTCAAACAGCGGGTATCATTCCCATTGATATGCAGAACAATAATATATCCGCCCTTTGTTGTTCTGGCCACAAGAGCTTGCTTGGACCACAGGGTACCGGTGTACTTTGCCTAGCAAAAGGAGTAAGTCCTACTCCCCTACTATTTGGGGGTACTGGTGTAGATAGTTTTTCTGAAAAAATGCCTGATAAACTTCCAACATCCCTCGAAGCAGGAACATTAAACACCCACAGTTTTGCAGGGCTTTTAGCCTCAATAAACTATATCGTTCATTACGAACAAATTAATATTTATAATAAAGCAAATGATTTTGCACAATATTTTATTGAAAAAGCATCTTGTATACCTGGTATAACGATGTATGGTGATTTTAACGCACTCGTTAGAACTCCAGTGGTTTCTCTAAATATTAGGGATACTGATTCTGGAATAATATCCGATGAATTATATGATCGTTATGGAGTAGCTACAAGAGCTGGTATGCATTGTGCACCAGGAGTTCATGAAGTATTTAATACAGTAAATCAAGGTATGGTTCGATTTAGCTTTTCACATTTTAATACAATTGAAGAAGTAGAGGCTGCAATAGACGCATTAAGAATGATTGAGGAGGGAATACTGTGAGACCAAAAGAGTTACAATGCATTGTCACATTCAATACAACAACAGAGGCAATTGCATTTGAAGAAACGGCTAAAAAATGTGGCCTTGAGGGAAGATTAATTCCTGTGCCTGTAGTGATTACTTCAACTTGCGGTCTTGCTTGGCGTGAAAATATAAATAACAGGGCAATGGTGGAAGATATTCTAGAAAAACATAAAATAGGTTATGGTAAAATCTATAAATTGGAAATATGAATATTGAATATTGAAAGCGCCTTCGGCGCGTTAAACTATAGTTGAACAATGGTTAAACAGTAGTGTTAGTTCTTAATCTTATTGAGGCTAAAATAACATATAGAAATATAGCACTTTCCTATATGTTAAACAAAAATAGCGAGGCTACCCTCGCTATTTTTGTTTTGATTTTATTAAAAAAAAGTTCTACTTTGACCCTAGCCCCTGCCCAATGTCATCCTTGAGCGCAGCGGAGGATCTTGACCCTAGAGGAATACCCTAATACAAGCGACTAAAGCGCCATATGCGCGCTTATAGAAGCGATAAATCCCCTACAGTATCGATATCTGATAACTCTTTCGGTGAACGAACCATGATTTTCTGCAAATCATCTAGGTGATTCTTCATGACGATTTTTCCACCAATGTCCCCTTTTAGCCTTAATAGCTCTTCTAGGTATTTTCTAGAAAATAAGGAAGGGTTTCCATAAAGGTCAGGACTAGCGGCGCAGATAATACCCTTGTCACTATCTTCAAAGGCTGAAACGATCTTTTCAAGGGTATCTAGTTGAAGAAATGGCATGTCACAGGTTACAAAAAGATATCCATCAGCACTCAAATCACTTTGTAAGCCCAGTTTTATGGAACTAGATAATCCTAAATAGCTATTTTCATTATGGACAACTGTTACTTTGCTATCTTTAAGCTGTTCTGCAATGACTGGGTATTGAGTTACGACGATTGTGCTATTCAGGTGTAGCTTAAGTACTTTTTCAACAGTGTGAAAATACATCGGTTTCCCCTTGACGGGATATAGCAATTTGTTTTCAATAAACCTTTTGCTATAACCAGCTGCAAGGAGTATAGCATTTACTTTCCGCCTCATTTTTTCTTGTTTTCTAACATGCCCATTACAATCTTCTCGCTTGTGATAGGTAACTGGCGAATGTTCACTTGAGTGGCATTGTATACTGCATGGGCGATAGCAGGACTTGGGGTATTGATGACAATCTCTCCGATAGATTTTGCACCAAAAGGACCTGTAGGCTCATAACTGCTTTCAAATTCAACTCGAATGTCTTTCACATCTAAACGAGAAGGGATCTTATACTGTAAGAAGGAACTGCTAGTTAATCTTCCCTTTTTATCATGGGTTACATCTTCGTATAATGCCATACCAATTCCCTGCATGATGCCCCCTTCTACTTGAATTCGTGATAAATTCGGGTTGATGACCGTTCCACAATCGACTACAGCCACATAATCGATGATATCCACTTTTCCTGTCAATTTATCGACTTCAACTTCCACTACTCCTGCCATAAAGGGCGGCGGTGAAGTAGGAGAATAATGGGATTCGCTAGCGGTTATATAATTGTTTTCCCCTACTAAGCTGAAATTTGCAATATCTTTCAATGAAATGCTCTTATCGTCTTCTAAGGAAAATACGTTCTTTCCATCAAATTCTACCTTCTCTACTGGAATCTTTAATAGCCTTGCACCCTCAGAAAGAATTTTTTCCCTCATAGACTTGCAAGTCTTGACCACTGCCATTCCTGTAATATAAGTGGTACTTGAAGCGTAAGATCCAGTATCATATGGCGAAAGATCTGTATCTACTCCGTGAACAACAATATTTTCTAAATCGCATTCTAATATATCAGCGGCCATTTGGGAAAGTATCGTATCACAGCCGGTACCCATGTCGGTAGCTCCAATCATTAAGGTGTAGAAGCCATCATCATTTAACCTAATCTCTACTGCTCCAACGTCTACATTAGAAATTCCTGAGCCTTGCATGGCGACTGCACAACCTACAGAGCGAATTTTATCTTTTCCTACTTCTCTGTAGGGATATTTATTATCCCAGTCAATCATTTCCTTTGCCTTGATTAAGCATTTGTCTAAGTGGCAGCTGTTTAGTACTTCGTTGTAGTACGCTGGCATCTTATTTCCAACTTGCTCATGGGTGAGCATGTTTTTCATTCTCAATTCAGTAGGATCCATATTTAGCTTTGTTGCCAACTCATTGACTGCACATTCAAGTGCAAAAATCCCTTGGGTTGCTCCATAGCCTCGATAAGCTCCCCCCCACATGGTATTGCTGTAAACAACATCAAAATCAAACTTAAAGGCATTCACTTTGTTGTATATGGTCATCGCTTTGTGTCCAGACAATCCTACCGTAGTAGGACCATGATCTCCATAAGCACCTGCATTCCACAATGAATACATGTGAATGGCTTTGATATTCCCATCGTCGTCAGATCCTAATCGGATAGTAATCTGCGCTTCGTGGCGAGGGCTACCATTTGTAAAACTTTCCTTCCTGGTATAAATCATCTTTGCAGGTTTTCCCGTCTTCATGGTTACTAATGCCGGGTACAATTCGCTGACTACCGATTGTTTTGCCCCAAAGCCACCACCTATTCTAGGTTTGATGACACGAATTTTAGATTTGGGTATTTCTAAAGCATTTGACACTATTCTCCTTACGTGAAAGGGAACTTGAGTGGAGCTAATGACGTTAAGCCTTCCATAGGCATCAAAGCTGGTGTGGGTACGGAAGGTCTCCATCATAGTCTGGCTGTTTGCCTGGGTATGATAAGTTTCCTCGATGATATGGGTGCAGTTTTTGAATTGTTCTTCTACATCACCGTATTCAGAGTTCTCGGAAGAGCAAAGGTTTCGATTATTATCTGCCCCAATATCTACTAATGATTTAAAGTCTTCCTCCGGATGGATTAGTACTTCGTTATCCTTCGATTTTGTGAAATCTAAAAGGGGCTCTAGTACTTGGTACTTTACCTTTATAAATCGCAATGCCTTATCTATGTTTTTTTCGTCCCAACCAGCCACAATCGCTACTGGATCACCTACGCATCGCAGTCTTTTATCGAGAATTAACCTGTCATAAGGACTTGGCTCAGGAAAAGATTGACCTGCATTCGTAAATCTAGATTGGGGAGCATCTTTGTATGTTAATATACACTCAATACCTGGCAGTTTAAGGGCACGCTCAGTATTAATTTCCTCTACTATTGCATGAGCATGACGACTCCTGAGAAGTTTTACTATAAGGGAGCTCCCAGTAGTAATGTCGTCCGTATAAACAGGTTTTCCAGTTACTAAAGACATGGCATCTTTCTTTCTGACGCTTTTATTTACGACCTTCATACTTTACACCTCTTTTGTACTTTTCAAATAGTTCTTTATGGCCCGCAATTGACCTACATATCCTGTACATCTACACAAATTCCCTACTAAATACTTTTTAATTTCCTCTTCAGTTGGATTTGTCAGCTCATTTTTCATAGCGATTACGTTCATGATAAAACCTGGACTACAGAATCCACATTGCTCAGATCCCTCATCTGCCATAAATCCTCCGATTTCTAAAGCATCCTTTTCTACGCCTTCAAGAGTTGTCACATATTTCCCATTTGCCCTAATGGCAAGGGTGGAACAAGAAAGCACTGGTTTGCCATCTAAAAGCACTGTACACAAACCACAATTTGAGGTTTCACAACCTCTTTTTATGCTGTAAAAGCCTTTGGACCTTAACCATTCTAGGAGTGCAATATCAGGCGAGACATCATCTGTAAATTCCTTTTCATTTATCCATAATTTAATCTTCATGATTGCCTCCTAAAAGTATCTCTTCAATATTTCTACGTATAAAAACATCTGCTAAGATCGAACGGTATTCCTTACTGCCTCGGTCATTAGAGCCTAATACGATTTTATCTTCCACTACATTTATTATTTCGTTGATTTGTTCCTCGTTTAGACTTTCACTAAGCCTCAAGCTAATTAGCTGAGCTTTCGCAGGTCTAGAGCCGAGCACTATGTTCCAAGTATTTCCAACATTTGATACTGCACAGGCAAGGATAGGTAAATCAGTAGCGCTCTTTCTTTGGTTTACGTATGCAGCTTTTCTATTGTCTTTTTTTATGATAATCTTCACTAAGATATCATTATCTCGAGGCATATCCATAAAATCAGATAGGGAAACAATTCCTCCCTTGTATAACTCCACATACGTATCTAAAGCTAATAGCACTGTCAAGACATCTGAAAATCCAAACCTTGAAAATACGGTTCCCCCAACAGTGGCCCCGTTTCTAAACTGAACTCCTACGATGCTTTCAACAGATTTTTCTATGATGCCGTTAAAATATTTCTTCAAACCTGGATGCACTTCAAGGTCCCTTAAAGTACACATAGCACCGATATAAAAGCAATCTTCATCCTCCTCAATCTTGTGTAAATCAAGGGCAGATAAGTCGATGGCTTTTCCAATCCTTTTTTTTCCCATCTTAAGCCACATGATTCCTCCGAGAATCACATTTCTTCTGCTTTGATTTAGTTCATATGCTTCTTCTAAGCTTTCTGCTATGACGTATTGATCAATAGTAAACAAAAGTTTCACTCCTTTCAACTTTTGAACTGGATAAATATATTCATTCTATTTGATATTTTATTTTTACCCTAAAATAATACCATTAACAAACGAATTATACTTGATTCAACAAATAAGTTCAATGAAAAAGCTTAATCATACACAAAAAAACATGAACAATTTTCTATCATGAATGAATTTCGTTCGGAAACGCACCTCAAAAACCTTGACGCAATAAAAAAATTAATGCATAATTATTGAGGTCAATTAGATGTTTAAACGCATAATTTTGTATCATCAGGAGGATATAATGAATCAAAATAATAATTCGTTAATTTATCAACTCAATGGAAAGCCACCAATAAAGACGGCTTTACCCTTAGGTTTGCAACATGTTCTTGCCATGTTCGTTGGCAATGTGACTCCAATTATCATTATCTCAAATACCTTGGGATTGCCTGTAGAACAAAAGGCATTTCTTATCCAATGTGCTATGTTCGTTGCGGGAATTGTATCCTTAATTCAGGCTTATCCAATAGGGCCAGTTGGTGCAAAATTGCCTATCGTCATGGGCACTAGTTTTGGATTTCTCCCTGTTTGTATTGCTATTGCAGCCAAGTATGGTCTTGCTGGAGTTCTTGGAGCTGGTTTGGCGGGAGGAGTTTTCCAGGTTGTTTTGGGTTTCTTTTTAAAGCGTATTAGAAAGTATTTTCCACCGCTTATTACAGGTATTGTCTTGCTTTCTATTGGATTATCCCTCGTTGGGACAGGCATTAATTATTTTGCTGGAGGAGTTGGCGCAAAAGATTTTGGATCCTTTGAAAATTTATTTTTAGGTACTGTAGTTTTAGTGACTGTACTATTTTTGCAACATTACGTAAAAGGTCTTGTGAGCAAATCAGCAGTATTAATTGCCTTAATAGTAGGCTATATAGTAGCAATTCCCATGGGTAAAATTGATCTTGCATCTGTTGCGACTGCTAATTGGATTTCAATACCGATGCCCTTGCAATTTGGAATTGAGTTTCATGCCGATGCGATTATTTCTATCTTAGTTATGTTCGTCATTTCAACAGTAGAAACCGTTGGAAATGTATCAGGTATTGCAGATGGAGGGCTTGGTAGAGCAGCAACAGATAGGGAAATATCTGGTTCGGTTATAGCCGATGGTTTAGGAACAATATTTGCTTCCCTATTTAATGTACTGCCTAATACTTCATATGGACAAAATGTAGGAATTATTGCCATGACAAAAGTAGTAAACAGATTTACTGTAGCTACAGGAGCGATGTTTTTAATCATCGCTGGATTGTTTCCTAAAGTCGGAGCTTTTATTGCCATTATGCCAGCGAGTGTTTTAGGCGGAGCCTCCGTCGTTATGTTTAGCATGATGATTGTTAGCGGAATCAACCAAGTTACTAAGGAGCCTTTAATAGGTAGAAATGCTACGATTCTAGCGGTTGCTCTTGGCCTTGGCGTTGGTTTTAGCCTTGTGCCAGAGGCCTCTCAATATTTTCATCCTCTTATAAAAATGCTCTTTGAAGGTTCAGGAGTAGCAGTGGCTGCAGTAGTTGCTATTTTTCTCAATATAATCTTACCAAAGGACAAGTAGTACATAATTTTACTTAAAGCCATCTTTTAGATTTTAAGACTAGAGGATGGCTATTAGTATCTTAAAAATAATATACAGTTGACGATTTAGCAGATATGCTATGAACAAAAGATATTTTCCATATTACTGATGAAAATATGGGGTATTAGAGACCACTGGGGAACTTAGCATTGTGAAGGCAGCTGAAAAAGAAAATGTGAAGATGGAGGATATAAATCTAAAAAACATATAGATATACAAGATAATTAGAAAGATACATTTCCAAATAATAGAATTTTGATTTATTTAAATAAATACCGATGTACTTAACTTTCAGGACCCTTAGGGTCCATCTTATACTTTAACATACTAATATATTAAATGTCGATAATATACATTTTTGTTCATTTCTACTTTTGCAAATGGGCGCACTAGTGTGATTTTCTTATATTTTGTTCTAATTATTATTTATGTTTGTTTCTATATGCTAACCATACTGTTTTTAATGATGAATATAGTCCTACAGCAGCTGCCCCGTAGAAAGCACCCATGAACAAGCCTGCAGGTAAATCTCCACGATGGCTAATGAATATCGATATAATGAAGCCTATCGTTGATGCTATAGAAGGAAAATACTTCTTTTTTATAGGAAACACCTTAAATATCTGTGTTATTATCACAACTAAAGGTACAGCAGTTATAGCGTCCCAAAAGTTAGTTTGTATATCAGGAAATTGCATATTAGATCCTTTCATGTCGTTATTATTTTAAAAACTAATTAATACTATTCGCAGATTTTTAAAGAAAATACATAAAAAATTTATAACGAGGAGCATATGGATATTCATAAAACTCTTGATGAATTAGATTTATTATAGATTATTTTCTAGATATCGGAGTGTAGATTAAACTCTAATAAGTCCTTCCTATATTTTAGAGGGACAAAATTTTGTTGGAGTTTTTCATTTTTTCTGCCTTCAATACCCACAGTATGAAAATAGGTCCTCCATAGGCTTTCGTATATATCGTGTTCTTTAAGATCTAAAGAAATCTCTTGTTTAAAAGGACATAGGATATAATTTCCTCTATCTGATACAACTGCCATGTTTCTATTTTTATCGTGAAGAATGAAGCTTTCACTTTTAAACCGATTGGAAAAGTGGTCCGCAATAATGGGTAAAACATTATAGGTAGGGTGAATAGAACTGTAAAGTGAGCTGCCTAAAGCCGTAAATCGCACATAACCTAAATATCTATGAGATTCCATTTTTACTTTACGAACTACCTGTAGCAAAGGTAAAACAGCTTTATGAGTGTGATATTGATTAAAGTCTCTACCCATTTGAAAACCTAGATTTAAATATTGAAAAATCCATTCTTCTTTACTTTGATGATCAGATAGAAAACAATAAAAAATATTCATTAGAGTTTCCCTAGATAATTTCCTTTTAATCACATCAAACATTTTATCTGCCTGATCAGAATCCGTCTTGATTTCTTTATATGGATTTAAAAGAGAAATCTGATAGGTTTCTTTTTTAAAAATTCCACTACAAGGAACTAAAAAGAGATGTTCATAATAACAATTCAAAAACCCTTCAAAGGTATTATCGTATAAATAATGCATTTATATCACTCTTCCTATCAAAAAACTGAACTGCTCGTATTTTTGCTCATTAAGGTATTTTCGTTTAATAAAATCCATGTCCATGTTCTCTCCATAATATTTACCCTTACACGTAACAAAATATTTAGCTCTTTTTATTACACAGCCAGTTTTACAGAAAGCATCATAATCCAGCAAAGCTACTCTTCTCTCCTTTATAATTCTCCTAGCTGAGGTATGACCTACTCCAGGAATTCGAATTAAAAACTCTAAAGGGGCTTGGTTAATTTCTATAGGAAAGAGGTGAAGATTGTTTAAAGCCCAATTCATCTTAGGATCAAATTTTGTACTGATGGATTGGCCTCCACCAATAAAGATATCCTCTGATGTAAAATTATAAAATCTTAGCAGCCAATCGGCCTGGTATAGCCTATGCTCTCTTAAAAGTGGGGGCATCGTTTGTATAGAGGGTAATGTGGAATGTATATTCACAGGTACATAGGCAGAGTAGTATACTCGCTTCATATTGTATTTATGGTAAAGATATTCTGCACAAGTAAGAATTTTATAGTCCGTATCTTCTGTAGCGCCAATAATCATTTGCGTAGACTGACCTGCAGGAACAAATTTCTTATAATGGGTTAAAGACTTTTTCTCATCTTGAGCCAGCAAAAGGTGATTTCGAATCTCCTTCATTGGGGCTATAATAGCAGAGTGTTTCTTTTGTGGTGCTAATTTTCCCAAGGATTCCTTCGTAGGAAGTTCAATATTTACGCTCATTCGATCCGCAAGATATCCACATTGTTCAATAAACTCTTTATCTGCTCCTGGAATCGCTTTTACATGAATATATCCATTAAAATGATATTTTTTTCTAAGAAGCAATAAGATTTTATAGATGTTTTCCATGGTTTGGTTAGAGCTCTTTTCAATGGCAGAACTTAAAAATAAACCTTCAATATAATTTCTACGATAAAATTCTATGGTCAATTTTGCTACTTCTTCAGGTGTAAAGGAAGCTCGCTCTACATTATTAGTAGCTTTGTTGATGCAGTAAGCACAATCGTAAATGCAGCGATTAGTCATGAGAATTTTTAGTAAAGAAATGCATCTTCCATCGGAAGACCAAGTATGACATATTCCAAAGGATCTAGAGTTTCCAAGTCCACCTTCCCCTTTGTTACGCCTTTCTACACCACTAGAAGAACAGGAAACATCGTATTTAGCAGCATCAGATAAAATCTTTAGTTTTTTCATAATCTCTTCCAAATCCATCACCTAGTAAAATTATACCAAAAACGAAACAGGAAATCAAACATATGTTCGTTTTAGGCATATAATCCACTTGAAGCCTTTGATGTTGGAGTAAAAATTTAAGTAATTTTAATGCCATACTTACTCCTATAATAATTTCTATTAAAGTGCAAAATAAAATAACTAATTCTAATATTTAGCCTATATTAAAGCATTACTTTAACATAGGCTAAGTCCCTTTATTTTCAGTGGTTTAAGAGTTAATGTTCTTCATTAAGCTTAACTACATGCTCTTCTCCTTTATGAGTCTTCTCCAGCCTTGAAGTTATAGATTGGTTTAATGATTTTGACAATATCTGCTGTGGGCGCTATATTATCAACGATATCGTCCATGTTTTTGTAAGCCATAGGACATTCATCTAATGTCTCTTTGTTTACAGAGGTAGTGTAGATTCCTTTCATCTGTTTTTTAAACTCAGAGAGGGTAAAACTTTGTTTCGCCTTTGTTCTGCTCATAAGTCTTCCTGCTCCATGAGGGGCAGAATCATTCCAGTCTTTATTTCCCTTTCCGATACAAATTAAACTTCCATCTCTCATATTAATCGGGATCAGCAGTCTTTCACCTTTCTTTGCAGAAACTGCTCCCTTTCGTAAAATCATAGCATCTGTATCGATATAATTATGGGCAGTAGTAAACTGATCTATTATATTTAATTTCATACCTTTTACGATTTCTGAAATCATAGCTTTTCTATTTAACTCTGCATATCTCTGTACGATTTTCATATCGTGGATATAATCCTCAAATAATTGTCCAGTTACATATGCTAAAGGGTAAGGTATATCCGTAAGCGTTTGTTCTTTAAGATCTTTTAAAGCCTTTTGAATTTCATTCTCACGACCTTGAGTCTTATAACTATCAATCAACTTCTCTATATCTGGTTTATCTTTATCGTTTAATTGCTTGTAACCTGCATCTTGATAATACTTAGCTACTTCTATCCCTAAATGGCGGCTACCAGAATGGACTACTAAGTATAGTTGTCCTTCTTCGTCTTTATTGACTTCAATAAAATGATTACCTCCTCCTAATGTACCTATACTTTTCTGGGCACGGTCAATTTTTACATTTTTAAAACATCGGAGTTCAGTCAAATCAATTTGGTCATTAAATAAATGAGACGTTTTTCGAATATTAAAACCTGACGGTATCTTTTGATAAATTAATTTATCAAGCTTTTGAAGTTCTAAATGCTTATTTTTAATTGACACTGTCTCCATACCACAGCCAATATCGACACCTACTAAGTTTGGAACAATTTTATCTATTATGGTCATAGTCGTTCCAATGGTGCAACCTGCTCCAGCATGAACATCTGGCATAATTCGGATTTTACTTTCCTTAACAAATTCTTGATTGCAAAGAGTTTCAATTTGAGTAGCAGCACCCTCATCTAAAACAGTCGCATAAACTTGTGCTCTATTGTACTTCCCTATAATTTCTATCATATTTCACCTTTCCCCATGTAATTATAGCTGTTACTCTTTAATATGATTCGTATACATCATTCTAACACGCTCCATGTAACTAAGGGCAAGTTTTTGTAGAATCTTGAGTATTGCCTAAGGAATATTTTATTGAGTCTCTAAATTAGTAATAATGCGATTCAAAAAACATTCCAAATAAGCTCATGGACCTTTTAGAAGCTGGCACTACTAGCCTAATTCGATGACAACACTTACCTATTGTTTCATAATATGGATTATAGAGGTGAGATAGTATGGCAGAATGGTTAGCAACCTTAAGAACAGATACACCTGAGGAAGGTTATAATTTAGCAGTTACTTTAGCTCGTAAAGCCATAAGTATGACTCAACCCTATGAAGTAATTAGAAAAATATTGCGCCCCTAGGGAGTCTATTAATTAATATATCAATATCAAATGGTAAATTCTCTTAATATTTTATTTTGACAAATTAAATCTGTTGTATAATGATAGTAACGGAGTTGTACGAACTATTAATTCGTTTTTAACCAGGGAGGCAATTATATGAAATGTCCTTATTGTAATGTAGAAATGGAAAGTGGTTTTCTTCAGAGCAACAGCGGAATTTTTTGGAGCCCAAGAAAACACCAAGTCTTTATTACACCTACCCACGAAGATGAGATTTTACTTGCAAATGGGTTTTTAAAAGGCAGTGCAGTAAGTGCAAGTTGTTGCCGTAATTGCCAAAAAATTATTCTAGATTACGAACTAGACTAGCTGTAATAACAACTATTTTTTTATGCATCACACTGCGTATAAAAGCCATTCCATAGCTTTATTTATTAATCAATTCTCTAATCTTCAAATAACTGAAAATAAAGAGGGCAAAACTTCTTTATAAAAAAGTCTTGCCCTTAGTGTCGTTAAGGTAAGTTATTAGGTACTAATATTATATTTATATAAATGTAACAGTCTCGGTAATCTCTTTACGTTGGCTATGTGTTGGAAGAGGCTTTGCATCCTCTGCTGCATATCCAAGATCCAGCATCATAAGTACTTCTTCATTCTCAGGAAGTCCAAGTTCTTTTGCCATTACCTCAGGATCAAAGAAATTAATCCAACAACTGTCAACCCCTTCCGCTTTAGCTGCTAACATCATATGGGTAGCAACAATTGTTGCATCTTCCACGCCAGAGTCACGTTTCTCTCCCGGATAAGTAAATACGTTATTCTTATCAAATGCTACAACTACTGCTGTTGCTGCTCCATATCTGCATGGGGTTACCTTATCAATCTTAGCAAGTCCTTCTTCAGACTGTACAATATAAATACGCTGCTCCTGAAGATTTTTTGCAGTTGGTGCAAGTCTTCCAGCCTCAAGGATAGCATCTAAATGCTCCTTTTGTACTTGACGACCATCAAATTTTTTACACGCATAACGATTCTTAATTACTTCTGAGAATTCCATTTTTTAATCCTCCGTTTCTTGTTTTCTTAGTAATTTAACTTTACTATGCCCGAGTCTCTTTCAACTGAAAAGACAGCATGGTCTACGTACATTATTCTGCCCTCAAAATCTATTCTATAACCTAAAGCATTACTATAGCCGCAGACGCTACACACCACCTTATGATCTTTAATGAAAAGTAATTGAACCATTCCTTCACTTACAGTTTCTTGAATATAATTACTTTTAAAACCTATGATATCTTCAATCTGCTCTTTACTTGCATATGGTTCAAATGTGTATACCTCGTCCCATTCAAAAGGCACAATATTATTTAACTCCACGTAATCAGAATTAATTGATACGACTTCCCTTTGCAGTTTCTTATTATTAATAGCTATTATTGGATTCCCAATTATAATATAAGCTAAAATAATTATAGCACTAATAATAGCAGCAGAAATCATTATTTTTTTCTTCTTCATAATGCTATTCCTTTCTTGTTATATGAATGCTATTTGTTATACGGTTTGGAAAAATTGTCCATGACGGGTGGTCAAAGACCTCCCCTACAACCTAAATACCTATAGGTAGGGGCGTACCTTCGGTCGCCCGTATGCACAACACATTCTTCTACTTTTGTGCAATTATAGAATATAGTGAACTAGTTTCAGGTATGAATAGTATTCAAATAGTTACCAGTCAATAGTTTTTATAAAGAGGGAACACTATTATAAAACGATTGAGAAAGGTGTACTATATGAGGAAAAAGATAATAATATTTCTGATACTTTTACTCATGTTTCAAATACCAACCAACCATCATGCTTATGAAGATATAGATATAACAAAGGCTTTAGTAGTTGAACCATATATTCCACCGGAGAAATCACGAGAGGAGTTATATCAAGACATTTTTATAACTTTGCTTTTACCTTATATTCAGGCTGAGGTAGATAAATACTACGAAGAATATCTATTTACTTCACCAACTGTAGCACCATATGATGTAATTATATTAGATGCTGAAAGACTTAATGAATATAGAGGATTTGACTTTAGATTGAAAATAGAATTACATCCTTATATAGGTCCGCACAATGATGTAGGACTTGATTATATTACAATTAGAGTAAGTCCAACAGTCAATGTCAAAATCGAGAAATTTGAGCATATTAGAAGTTATGAGTTACCACCAAATTACCAAGATCTTATAAAGAAGAAGTTGCCGTAAAAGTAACATAATTTCAACATTATTATTAAACATAGTCTTAATTTTTGTCTCATGTTGTGGATTTCTAGGAATATAAACCGCTCCTCGTCAAGTAGACAAGTGAAAAAATAAAAAATGATCTCATATATCTCCAACTACTCTTGTGTAGTTGGAGATATTTTATGCTGTTTTAAATACAAAATTAATTCTAGTGAGTTTTTATGTCTTTAAAATAATTTATTTGCCAATCAGGGTAAAACAAGGGAGAGATTTCAAAAAACTTGACCCAAAATGAACTGCCCCCCCTGGTGAGTCGTCGTAAAGCTATACATATCAAATCAACTTCAAAAACTCTGGAATAATACTATGCAAATCTCCGCAAATTCCATAATCCGCAACTTTGAAAATTGGTGCATTGGGGTCGGAATTGATAGCAATGATACAGTCCGCACCGCTGATACCTGCCATGTGCTGCGCAGCTCCCGAGATACCGCAGGCAATATAGATTTTCGGGTGGAGGTTGCGCCCATTCTGTCCGATGACAAATTTTTCGGGTAGAAGTCGGAGTTCACATGCACCTCTGGATGCTCCAAGTTCGGCATCCAGCGCATCGGCAAAATCCATCATCATGTCTATTCTGTCAAGGGTTCGCACACCCCTGCCCAAACCAACTACGATTTCAGGTTCATCGTCAATCTGCTGTTTGGAAAGAATTTTTGCGGTTTTTTGCAGTATGCGTACTCGCTCCAGCTTAATTTGCTCCCCCATATCCCAACGGTCAATCTTTGCCAAATGCCCTGTTACTTTTTTCGTTTTTTTGTATACACCCTCTCGAATGGTTCCCATTTGGGGCAGACGATCGGGACAGACAATATCGGCCATCATCTTGCCACCAAAGCCAGTTCTTGACCACATGATTTTGCCCGTATCCTGGTGGTAGGAGACAGAGGTACATTCTGCCGTCAAGCCAGTTTTGCACCTTGCAGCAAGGCGTGGAACAAGATCTTTTGCCAAAAAAGTAGTGCCAAAGAGAACACATTGTGGCTGATATTGACATACATAGGCGTGGAGGGCATCTGTATAGGAATCGGTTGCATAGTTCTCGTAGGAAAAATGCTCCAAAGATACCACACGGTCTACGGGATACTGTATCAACTGTTCAATTATAGCATCATTCTGATTGCCCACGATTACGGCTACTAACTCCTCATGAGCATCTGCTGCCAATTGATGTCCCGCTGTCAGCAACTCAAGACTTACATTGCGTAACTGTCCGTTGTGCACTTCCATAAACACGCTGATATTACTCATAAGTTACCTCACAATTCTCTTGTTTCAGAAGCCCCAACAATGCTTGCGCCTTTTCCGAATCACTGCCAGAACTTATTACAATCTGCTTTCTGTCGGTAAATGGAATATAAGATCTTGCAATCTTAGTCGGTGACCCGTGAGCTCCAATAGCAGAGCGGTCCAACCATGGTTCCAACTCCTGAAGGGTTAGCTTAGGTACACCCTCTTTCTCTAATTGGCGCAGTTTTTCCATATCCACCGGGCGCAGTCCTTTCCCATATTTAGGTTCTATCGTGACCAGAGTAGGTTGGTCGGATTCCAACCAGAGAGTTTCTTCCTCAGTTTCTTGTTTTGCCCACAGCTTATCTCCAATTTGACGCAAATCACTGGCACAGGAGATCTGCGCCCAGTCAAGCTGTTCTGCCAGCTGTGAGCCAGTCTGGCCGGTTTCTCCATCTACGGTTACACTACCACACAAAATCAAGTCGTAGCGTTTCTGATTTTTCTGCTGCAACCAACGAACTGCTGCCGACAAAACCATCCCTGTTGCATATGTATCAGATCCAGCAAATGCAGGATCCGTAATCAGATAGCCCTCGTCCGCACCAGCCGCAATGCCCTTTTCCACACACTCTGATGCGCCTGCGATGCCCATCGTCAAAATCGTCACAGTGCCACCATAGTCTTTTTTCATATTCAATGCACATTCTAGTGCGTCAATGTCCGCCGGGTTAATTAAAGACAGTATCCCATATCGCTCCAAACGCATGGTTTTAGGATTGAAGGTCATGTGTGCGGTGTTTGGAACTAATTTCATACATACTATAATATCCATATTCGACTTCCTTCTTGTTTTTATATAATTATATTCTATTCGTGCAACAAAAACAATTGTCGAAATCAAGCATTATGTGTCTTATCCTACAAATACAAATAATATGTACTGTCATTTGTACGCTCTGAGTCGTAAATCTTTATTACATTTTCCATAGATAATGATACAAATTCTAATTAGATCATACAATATATTAAATCTAATAAGGAGGAAGACTATGCAAGAATTTTATACTGTTCAAACAGGAGATACATTAAGCAGTATCGCGGCTCGCTAGAGTATCCCCCTTACTTCTCTCATAGTAGCCAACAATTTATCAGCTCCCTATTTAATCTATCCTGGCCAACAACTATCTATGCCTCCAGGTGTGACTACATATGTAGTTCAATCAGGTGATAGCCTCTTCACTATTGCTACAAAATACAGAATCCCTTTACGTACGTTAATTATTTCTAATGCCATTGATGAGCCTTATATTATTTCACCAGGCATGGTACTAAATGTTCCAGTAGGAGTACCCTACTATACGGTTAAACAAGGTGATACACTGTACAATATCGCTAAAAAATACAATGTAAACTTAAATGGACGACCACAACCTGACTTGATATTAAAAGCCAATCCCGGTCTGACACCTAATATTATTCCTGGCATGAATCTACAGATACCCTATGGGCTTCCAAGCGGTGCAGGGCAAATTGCAATACTGCTAAATGATGGATTTAATGATTTCATTGTATTATATGAGCCTGGCTCAGGAGACGAAGTATATTTGACTATGAATAATGCTGGAAGGTCATCGAGGATATTCTGGTCTCCTAATAATAACAGAATTGCCTTTATTGATGAAGCTGGAATTATTTCGATTGTAGATCTCACCACAGATAGAATATCAAAGATAAACCAGATACCCTTACCTGCATTTATAGATTGGTCTCCGGATAGCAGTTCATTGGTTTACTCCACTGGTAAAGTAATTCGCATATACAATGTCATAAACTATACTCATTGGGATATCAATCGACGAGAAGCTTCTTATGTTCAATGGTTTCCAAATCAAAAGGAACTTTTATATGAGGCAAAAGACAGTAACAAACTCAGCCAAATCTACAAAAGCAATATAGATGGCAGTGGTGAAACCCTGTTGACTAATAGAGTAAATGGCCCATTCAACGAAGTAAGATTGTCGCCTGATGGAAAGTACGTGTTATACACATCGTCAGGAGCAAGTATTTCGGAAATATACGTACTAGAACTATTATCAAATGTAGTATATAAAACCGCCAGCGGCCCTGAAGCGAAGAACTTCTACCCAACGTGGTCACCTGATTCCACAAAAATAGCGTACAGCTCTACCTTCTTTAAAAATGGAAAGTACTATTCCTTGATACAAATCTCTAATATTTATGGCACAAATATTAAAACTTTAGCAGTCTCTAGCTGCTACGCAACTCCAGTAACTTGGTCTCCTAACAGCCAAAGAATTGCATATCTTTCAGGATGTAGAGAAGATCACCCTCCAGTTGAAGTATGGAGCATAGATATGGCAAAACCAGTACCTACAAATATTTTCAGTGGTTTTCTGTTTTATGACCTAACATACAACAACTGACATCCAAAGGTCTCTCATAGAGAGAGGTTCCTTTAACCCCATTCCTTTAATGTCCATTTGAAATGCAACTTTTTAATATCTTTAAAATAAATTATTTGCCAATCAGGATAAAAAGAGGAGGGAGACTTCAAAACTTGACTCAACATTTCACGTCCCCTGTGGGTCACTTAAGATTATAGGTGTTTGAGAGGGGTGACTTCTACTTCTATTACTTTATCTCCATAGCCTAAAAAAGAATTATCTTAAGCCATATTTCTGACATATTTTATGGGTATAATTTAAATATAGAAAGAGAGATGCTCTCTAAAATTTAAATTAAAGGAGAAAAAGATGAAAAAATCAAAAAAGATTCTTTTAACTATCGGAGCTGCTACAGTAGTTTTTGCTTCTAGCTTAGGAGTAGCTTTTGCTGGAAACACATTCTCACCAGCAGATAAACTATCACAAATTACAGGTATTTCAGTTGATGAGTTATACGAACAAAAGGTTGATAAGACTTTTGAAGAAATTGCTGCTGAAAAAGGTGTCCTCGATGAATTCAAAGAAGAAATGCTTGAAAGTAAAAAAGAGCTATTAAGCCAAAGAGTAGCAGATGGAAGTCTTACTCAAGAAGAAGCAGATGAATACTATATTCAGATGAAGCAAAACAGCGACAATTGCGATGGAATAGGACCAAATAACTCAAATGGCCGAGGATTAGGTCGTGGCAATGGTATGAGAAATAGAATGGGCAACGGCAACCAATTTAATCGATAGTCACATATTAATTCTGTCTTCTCCTTCAAAACAATTATGAATAAAAAGGCAAGTTGGCCATTCACTTAATCACTATAAATCCTGCATTTTATTAAAATGCAGGATTTTTGTATTTATTTTAGAAATAAACTAGGTAGAATTAAATAATCTTCTTTTATTTTGATGCGCTAGGCTCAAAATAAACCACTCCCTACGGGAGGTCAAAGACCTCCCCTACAACCTGGATATCAATATAGGTAGGGGCGCACCTTTGGTCGCCCATTTGCACGGCGCAATATTTTACTAATGCGTAAAATAAGAATATCCCGAAATAGTCCAACTCTACAAATTGGGATTTGATAAGAAAGTAACATGATAGAATTTAACATATATAAATTATACAAGTAAAGAATTAAGAGAGGAACTACCTTCTGTGGATTCAATCATAAATAAAACTACAAAAGTACAAAGCAAATATGAAAAAAAGTTCACAATTCAATCGCTTTGAACCCTTAATCCAGGCTATGTTTATTTCTAAAACATTCATCGAGAGGCAAATAAACATCAATTCGACATTGTGCCAAATTCTAGTTTATTTATTCCTGTATAGCTTTCATCGATGCTACTCGAGCATGGATCTCTGTAGTATCAAATACCGGAAGCGGCGAGTCCTTCTGACTGATCAGTAACCCAATTTCAGTGCATCCAAGAATAACTCCTTGTGCACCTTTCTCTTTTAAAGAATCAATCACACGAATACATTCTTTTCTGGATGCATCATTAATAATTCCAAGGCAAAGTTCATCATAAATCACGCGGTTTACTAATTCCACATCATCACTGTCAGGAATCAGAACCTCAATTTCTTTATCCTCAATCCTTTCTTTGTAAAACTCCTGTGTCATTGTATATTTTGTCCCCAGAAGAGCAACCTGGCGAATTTGCTGTTCTTTCAGTTTTTCAGCTGTTGCGTCTGCAATATGAATGATTGGAATCGATATTTTCTTCTGTATCTGTGGTGCAACCTTATGCATCGTATTGGTACATATCACAATAAAATCTGCTCCTGCCCTTTCAAGATTCAGTGCAGCTTCTGCTAAAATATCGGCACTTTTATCCCATTCACCTTTTGCCTGGCATTCTTCAATTTCAGCAAAATCAACACTATAGAGCAGGAGTTTAGCTGAATGTAATCCACCTAATTTTTCTTTGACTGTTTCATTAATCATCTGATAATATGTCACGGTGCTTTCCCAACTCATGCCGCCAATTAACCCTATTGTCTTTATTTTACCATCCTCCACAAATTCCAGTTCATTCCACAGAATAAAGACTTTTTTTCACATACATCCTTCCGACTTATAAGTTTCCTTTTAGTCCGATATCTTGCGCTTTTTCTTTCATTCCTTCAATCGTTTCCCTAATAACTTCATCTAGTTCCATCCCCAGCATTTCGCAACCGTTACGAATGACTTCTCGATTGACGCCAGATGCAAAGGATTTGTCCTTAAATTTCTTTTTTACAGATTTAACTTCCAGATCGAGTACACTTTTGGATGGACGCATCAGACACAGAGCATTGATAAGACCTGTCAGTTCATCGATCGTAAACAACGTTTTTCCCATCATACTTTCCGGCTTGACATCAGTACAAATCCCATAACCGTGGCAATTCATTGCACGAATATATTCCTCATCAATCCCATGCTCTCGCATAATTTCTTCCGATTTGTGACAATGTTCTTCTGGATACTGTTCGTAGTCCAGATCGTGCAGAAGACCTGTAACTCCCCATACTTCCTCGTCCTCACCACTCAATCGGGCAAAATGAACCATTACCGCTTCCACAGCCATAGCATGATTCCGCAGAGCTAGGGTTTTATTGTAATCCGTCAGCAGTTTCCATGCTTCATCTCTCGACATTTTCTTTTTCATTTTATAAGCCTCCAAAAAAATAATTTATTATAGCCAATTCTTATAATAACATCGGCTCTTGTTTATATCATAGTACCATAGGGACACTTCTTTTGTTTTTACTATTTTATTATCTTATCATACATCCAACAACAAATTACAATATTTGTCTCCTATGGGTCTTAAAAGAAAGCAGGTAATTTGATATAATAATTATAAATACAAATTTAATAAACACACATATAAAAACACTACTATATTACATAAGGAGCCTATATTATATGAAATTTCGCAAAAAAAACAAGAGTATTCTTACAATGCTATGGATTTTAGCCATTATACTCACTTTATCCGGTTGTAAGAAAGAAATCACTCAAAGTAAACATACGTATATAGACGATGAATTTACTCCAGTATACGGAGATAAAATTTTTACTATGGAAGAGATTACTGAATTATCGAAACTTGCTTATAGTATACGCTATGAAGATCTAGAGAATTACGCCTATAAAGAACTACTATCTACAGCTAGTGAGGATTCCCCTTATCATAACAATTTTTATGCCTTTCCTATTGATTCTAAAGATAGTGAATATCAGTTAGAAGTATCCATTCCTAAAGGAACTAAGGAGTTAGATGTACTTAATATCGTACGAAAAGCAACTCGTGAACATAGAGATATACGCCGTTTTAATATAGAGGAATTTTTAGCCACCTATGAAAATATTACAGATTATCTTTCTGTTGATCTATCTAAAAATAGTGAATTTGGTACATTCCATTATTATCTAAATGGTTCTAGCAGTGGAAATCCCATTTTTATAGGTGGAATTGAAGTAGGCGCTTTTGAACGTAGTTTTGGCTCATATTATGGAGATACTGTTGGAGAATGGTCTTTGGATTCTCTTTATTGGCAATCGTATCCTAACATAACTGGTCTGAAAGAACTCCAACTAAGCGGTGACTCTATTAAGGGATTTGTATTTACAGCAGATCATCCTAGTGATGTGAAGCATCACTATGTCAATTTTGTAAAAGATGGTTCAGGGTGGCTTTATACTTTAAGATTAGACGCAAAGTTTTTCTCACAAGAAGATACAATCAAAATAGCTGAAACCGTCACCTTCTATGAAAATAGTTTCCCAACTTCAGCCCCCGATTATGGCTCATGAGTGATAATGTCTAGTATGAAAGTAAATCTTCCATTTTTAAAAAGGCTGGACTAATTCCAGTCTATTTAGATGATTTTACCTTTTTCCTTGTGACTCAAAATTACCGGTCCCCCGTGAGCCCCAAGACCCTAGGTATAAGGATGTGCTGCCTAAATTCCTTAACGCTGTTCCAGCCGCTTAAGTACTCTCCATATCCATATAAACTCACCACTAATTGATTGTTCGTTAAACATGTGGTGCTTTTGTCATGTCTTTTTTGCTGTATTTTTCATATAATAAGATTGTTAACATACAAAATATGGCTTATTAATTATTATTTTTCTCCCACCATCTTGCAAAAACAGTGGGAGAATTTATTTAAATAGTGAATTCTTGAAATATGTCCCTATTGGGTAAGAGAGTGCATTTTGATTTTTCACTTGTCTACTTGACAGGGAGCAGTTCATTTGTGAGAGACGGAACTTTTCAAGTCAGGTTTTTAGATTCTCAAGTATCGACCCACTCTCATTTGCAAATTAACCACATTAAGGATAAGACTTCAAGGGAAGTCTCGTCTTCTTTTATTTTAAGGTATTAGGTTGAAAACATCCTACCCCTCTAAGCAATCTCCCCTTCCAAGTGAAACCTTTAGTCTGAGGTTACTCAATAACTTAACCCAAAAATTCACGTTCCTAATGAGCCTAGGAAAATCTTTGAGAACATAAGTATTTTATTTTTCGCCTTCAATTATCGATTCCAACAGCTCAGCAGCCCTCAACATTACATTGGCACAGCCCGTTTCAGGATCTTTATAAATAGGTTTAATCTCTTTACAATCGATATCGCTAAATTCTTCCTCAAAAACCTTTACCCACCGTTGAGTTATTTCCTTCACTTTGGTATTATCTGTAGGCTTATCCTCCGAATACATCACGCCTAATGCTGCAATACCTCCTGCCAGTACTCCACAAGCTTTTTCAGAACAAAACCCTCCACCAAATGGAACGATAGCTTTAAATATTTTTTTATCCAAATTTAATTTGTAATAATCATTGCAGGCATTAAGCAGTGTTTCAGCACAGTTGTAATGGTAGAGTTTTCTCTGCTCTCCGTATTTTAATTCACTTTCGATATACTTTCTTGCCTCATCTTTAAGCATCATTATTCCTCCCTATAATTATTTACCATAAATACATTATAACAATTATAATATATTAATAAAATCTTATGTTTTGACAAATTTAAAATAGGAAAAAATAATATTTTCTAAGCAACCCAAACCATTTCTGCACATCGTAACAATTTACCATATCAACAATATATCCTACATTTCTAATTTTAATATTGCAGATAATACTTATTATCTGGTTATTTTAAATTAAAAAAGAGGTCAAGACTTAATATCTTGACCTGAAAGGTCCAGTCCCTAGGAAGTCCCCAGAGTAAAACTCCATAAGAAAATTATATTTTTGAAGAGATTAAAAACAAAATACTTGAAGGAAAAATGAATCCCGTAATTAAAAGCTGGGTTTAATTTCTATTCAAATAGTTTTATATATTCTCCGTACCCTTCTTTTTCTAAGTCGGCTTTATTAATGAATCGCAAAGCAGCACTATTAATACAGTATCTCATGCCACCCTTATCATGGGGACCATCGTTAAATATATGGCCTAAATGAGAATCCCCATGCTTACTTCTCACTTCTGTTCTTCTCATTCCGTAGCTAGTGTCTAGCTTTTCTACAATATAATCATTGTCGATACTCTTATAAAAATTAGGCCATCCACACCCTGCATCGTATTTGTGATGGGAACTAAATAGAGGTTCACGTGATACAATATCTACATAAATTCCTTCCTCTTCAAAATCCCAAAACTCATTGTCAAAGGGTTTTTCGGTAGCACTGTTCTGAGTAACATCGTATTCAAGAGCTGAGAGTTTTTCCTTAAGAATTTTATCATTAGGCTTGTTATATTTTTTATCCATTAACCTACACCATCCTCACTAATATTTTACATTAATAATTGATTCCCAGCTATATTATACCCATTCTTGTGAGTCTTTTTATTTAAACAGTCTACCACAAGGGGACCATATTACCTTATTATTTCTTAATTCTTTTCAAAAGATAATTCTCCAGTAAATCCATCAAAGCCGATGATTGTATTATGAAAGACGTCTACAGCATTTTGTGTGTATTCAATAGGATTATCTAATGCCGTACCAAAATGAGTGAGCAATAACTCTCTTACTTTCTCTAATTGTGCAAGTTTTGCCGCTTCTTTAAGTTGCTGGTATGCTTCGTTCGCTGTTTCCCATAGTTAATAGGAGACCTGGCAATCCAAATATGTGATCTCCATGCATATGGGTAAGGCATATGATATCAATACTCAAAAGGAAGGTTCTGTGAAAATCTATTGATCCTTTTCTATTAACTCCATCGTATTTATGTTATATTTATATTCTATATCATGGTCATTGTCATCAACTACTTCTATTTCAAATATGCTTTGGCCATTTTCAAATTTTAATTCCCACTCGCCTACTTTATAGCCATTACCTGCATCTTTTAATGCTTTGTCCATTAGTTCTTGTATTTTATTCACATTTTCTATTGTTATTTCGTCTTCTGTATCATTATCATCTCTTTGTTTTTGTTCTTCTTTCAATATTTCCCCATCTACGGGTTCAATCTTTAACTTATATTTATTTGTATCGTCATATCCTTCCACTTCATAGATATATAATCCACGGTCAAAATCAAGCGCCAACTTATTTACCTTTACATTAGGATACTTCTTTACATAAATATTAAATACTTCTCCTGGAGTCAATTTGATGTCTTCATATACAACATTAGTTATAGTACCAGTATTATTGATATCAGAATCTGGATTGGTATAAGTATTTGTACTATCCTCCTTGCTTATTTCGTCATTTGAATTATTATTAGGAGAATTTCCAGTGCAAGCAGGTAGTGTTATAGCCAAAACTAAAACTATAAATATAATCCATCTTTTCTTTATCATAGTTACTCCTTCCTTTCTTTTATAAAATAGTATCCTCTATTTAATAATTTGCTTATAAAGCTATAAAATATGCACTATAGCTAAATATTATGGCTCTTCTTTTATATCATTTACTGTGTCCTTGATTCTGCTAGAAAGCGCCAGTACTCCAGACCCTCTTAAGAAAAACTCCCCTAAACTCAGAGTCTAGGGGGCAAAAACTCCTACATATTTAATTAAAATGCCTTTAATCCTGCTATTATAACCTATTCCGCCTCTATCAACATAACGCGTTCAGCCGTAATCAAACTCCGCTTCTCTCGCCTTCCTGGGCAAGCCTGACACGAGCTTCTTCAGTCGTTTCACTCCTTCATACGCAACGTTACGGCCTCAACATGCCTTGAGGAGATAAAAAAGACATCGGTTGAGCCTGGTGAGGCCTTAGTGGCAGGACATCTACATGAAGAAGATCCCAGAGTACATAAACTCCTACTCTGGGGTCTTCTGCTGAAGATTCAATAAACACTCCACACTTGCATAAAAGTCTGCTGATTTGCATTAAATCACAATATATAAACTATGTGAGATATGCCCTCATAAAGTAATTCTAATTTTGTTTATTCTTGATTTTCAAGTGAAATCATCATTCGTATCTCTTTGTACTGAATTCCACCAGCCTCATATTCAAATATATTTTCTTCTTTAAAACCTGCTCTTTTATATAGTTCAATGGCCGTCATATTATCAACTTCTGCACTGGTATAAAGTTTTAACACATCAGGATAATTTTCTTTAAAAAAAAGCAAAAACTGTTTTAATGCTTGTTTTCCAAAGCCGCAGTTCTGGAAAGATGACCCTATCATAAATCTACTCATTGACCAACCATTTAGTTCTTCATCGAAGTCATACAAAATAAATCCTATCATTTGCGATTCATTGTAAATTGCAAGAGGATATAGATTAGATTCATATGCTGCTTGTACTAACGAGAATTGGTTTGGTGCTACAAATCTTTTTTGATTTTCATTAACGCTTAACTCTATGCACTCATTATAGTTTGTTCTATCAATTGAACGAAACTCTATCCCCATTTTTTATTACCTCTCAATATTAAAAATATTCTTTATTACATATAATTCTACTAACATTCAACTATAGTATATAAGTCATCCATCCATTTATCAATCAGATTTTCAATTATCATTTTTCATAATACTAATATTCAATGTCATCTATGATATTAGCCTATTTTAAGGGTCAAAAACCGGTGTTTTTTCACCGATTTTTGACCCTTTTTGATCTTTAACTACCATATATTCGACAAACAATTGTTTGATGTGGAGTGCTGCAAAACGCCTTTATCTTGTTAAAATCACAACCTCCAGAACAGGAAAAACAGAACATCACATATGATATGTGTTACAGCATGGGCAACCATGGCATATTGAATGCCATATTTACGGTAGAGCCTTCCAAACACCAATGCAAAGCTACCATTTAACAGTATGCACCGAATAACAATCAGAACGTTCAGATAACCAAACATCACTAGTGTTGCTGGCAGATGTCCTAATGCAAATAACACTGCTATGACAATATTACTTACCATCATAATCCACACAGGAATGGATTCTTTATCTGTCTTTCTAGCAAATATCTTCCACAAAATCAATATTAGAAGAGACATTAGAAACCATCTCATCATCAATTCTTCTACCATTCCTCCATACAGAACTTTTGCTAGCAGATAAGAAATTGAAAATGTATATGTTTCATAATATTCCGCTACTGGCACCAACAACTTTGCAAATATCAGATAATCCAGTAGGAAGAACAAAACACCACAAATGGCTCCACCTGCTAGTGCCTTTTTTAAATAGCTCCCTGACCATGCAAAACTACGAAGCAGACCAATTTTGTCTGCTAATAGATAACCAATAAAGCCACAAATTGCTGCATAGAGAACTGTTTGGAAAGTAACACTTGCAATAACCATTGTTTTAGAAACCTGCGATAATATTTCTTCGGTAATTCCTCCTGTTCCAATCTCATAGTTTGCTATGGAGATACCTGCTACCAATGCAAAAGGCAATACAATTAATACAAACTTAAAAGCATTCTTACATATCTGTTTCATTTTTATTACCCCCTTTCTTTTACCAACGCTTCCAGCCTTCCAATAATACTCTTGTAACGCGCATCATCTCTTAGACCATGAAAGGCAGGATTGTCTTTCACAGCAGATAGCATAGACTTGCGAATGAACTTTTCGTTCTGTGGTGCCCCATTTCCTATATCTAATTCCAACAACCAGTCATCAATCAAATTGAAATAATCATCTCCGTGTAGACTAAATGGAAAAAAACTCTCTAGACAGGTATTTGTATACTTTTCCATCATTTCAATGGATTTATCTATTTCTCCCTGTATGCAGTATAAAATAGCCGCAGAATAATATACAGGTACGATCGCATTGGGCTGGAGTTTTGACACTTGAAAAATATCAGCAATTTGAAGAGATCTTTTAAGAATCTCAGTCGATTTTTCTTTATCATCTTCATAAAGCATGCTGTACTGTGCTGCTTCAGCTACTAATGTAAGAAGATGCTGATAGATGCTAATCTGATAAACCCTTTTTGCCTTTTCCTTTTCTCCCAACATCTGATAGACCTGAGCCAGGCTTTCTGTTTCCTGAGATAATGGTCTAACTGATTCATCCAATAGCTCTAATGCATCCTTAGGTTTTCCCAACACTAAATCCAACATTACTTCTAGATTAACAGCTGCCTTTACATCATTAATATCTTTACTTTCATTTTTCACCCTTCTTGCCAAATTGAGTGCCCACATTAATACATCTTCTGGTTTTTCAGCCGCATCATAATGATTCAACAGCAAGACTGTCATTTGAAGAAGAAACGGAAAACAAGAATAGTATTTTTTAATCTTTTCATCCAGTTCCATCTGAACCTCTAAATATGGTTTCGTTCCAAGGATTCCTTTAAAATACAGATACTGTCTTCGGATTTCTTCCTTGGTCATCTGTGGTTCATAGCCTATCAATTCATCAATACTAATATTAAAATAAGATGCAAGTCGAGGTAATAAGGTGATATCTGGAAGGCTGTTTTCCAATTCCCATTTGGATACTGCTGCCTTAGAAACACCAATATAAGAAGCAAGTTCCTCTTGTGTAATATTCATTTCGCGCCTTTTTTTAGCGATACATTTCGCTAAATGAATTTCATTCATAGATAAACCCCCTATACTTCCTTCACTTTACAGTTAAACTATATACCCTGCTTCAACTTATTTCAAGGGAGTCAAAGTTGATTTTAAGAAACAAAGTCAACCTGTGGTTTACTTTAAACGGGACGACATCCATAAACTTGAAACGGACGATTACTCCTTGAAGTTTATATAAAAATAAAGGCATCAATACTACTGATGCCTTTGAATTATTCTTTATGAAGTTATGAGATTGTGAAGAAAAGCCTCCTTTTACTATTTTATATTACGAGGTAATGAAACAGTGAAGGTTTATTATAAAAGGCGAAACTTCTTTAAGTTAGGACACTTACCTTACTAAAAGTACAACCGTCTCCACATGGCTTGAGTGTTCAATAAAAATATCGTAAGGATATGGTATCCCTTGGTGAATCCTATTATTTTATTATTAATCTAATAAGGATAGCCAAAGTTTTTCAGACTCTACACTGAGCTCTGATACTAGTTTTATAAAAGGTTATAATTCAATGTTGTGTGTGCAATATCCAATACTTCATAGTATTTTTTTCTATCTTCTAATTATCCTTATTTACTAGAAATTTGCTAATGGCCTCTACAGCCATATCTTGTTGTTCTTCCCTTGAGATTGTAGCCTTTGCATCTCCTTTTTGTATACCATAGTTGCCAAATTGTGCATGGTTACCGCCTTCTATTGCTACAATATTCTTTTCATAATCTATCTTATCGGATACACTTGTATTTAGTGTACCATAAACTGTCAATGTATTCTCTTCAGGATAGTCACCATAAATATATGAAGCAAGTAAAATTAGCCCTTCTACCTTATCTTGATTCTTTGATGCATAATCGCTGGCCATTGTCCCACCCATAGAATGTCCTCCTATATACCAGTTATTAATATCAGGAAACTGACCCATTATTTCATCAGCCCTATCCACATCAAATATAGCCATATTAAAAGGCATCTTTACGAGAATACAGGTAATTCCTGTCTCATCTCTAATTTTCTGTAAAATCGGTAAGTAGGCAGAATACTCCACCTTGGCACCAGGATAGAAGATTAATGCCCTATCACTAGGAACTGTAGGTGATAATATTATATGATCATCCCTAAAATCTATGGTATCTTGGCTGTTCATAACAGCTATAGCCACATCATCTGCTCCATAGTAATCAGAAACATAATAAAAAAACCCACCAATTAATACTAGTAGAATTAGCACTAATGTTATCAAACCTATTTTAAGTCGCTTATTCATGAATCTCCTCCTTTTATTAATATCTGATCTGCAGCTAATTTACCTGTTAAATCTTAAGTCTAAAACATTACAAATATTTGTTTGTTTTAAGGCATTAGACTCAAAACGTCCTATCTCCTAAGTGATTTCCCCTTCCAAGGTGAAACTTTTGCCTGAAGTGGCTCAATAACTTGACCCAAAATTTCACTTCCCTAGTGGGGCTCCTATTAAAACTGTTTTACCTCTTTCTATACTTGTTTTCTACAATTTGATAATTCTTATGGTTAATTTTATCCCACTCTGTCTTCTTATAGTTTATCCATTTCAATCTTGTATTGATAATGTCGGGATCATACTCAATGAACCCAAGAGATTTTGCCCACAACTTTGTGTCCTCATGTTCAGGATGCTCTTTATCATAGTATACTTTCATAAACTCATAAAATCCATCGATTCCACCTACGTCCTCAGGTGGAGCTGTCTCTGCCCCATCAAGAAGCGTCGGAAAACCAAAATAATAATCATCCACAATCTCCTCAAGCTTTACAATGAAATGCCAACCATCCCCAAAGTCATAATTGTACCTAATTATATTATGCTTCTCTAAATAATCATCAATTTTTAAACCCGTAGGCTTACAAACCTGAATCTTTAAACGTTCCTGGTAGCGTTTTTCGAACTCCAACATATCTGGTGATGCAGCTTTCAAACGTTTATCGTATATTTTCTTATTTCTCTTATAGTGATGATGCTCAAGGTAAGCTTCATCATTATCAGTAACAATCTTTTTCTGCTCAGCAAGATCAAATTCATAAAGATGATATCCATCACTAGGATATCCACCTAGAAAATTAGTTGCATTTTGTATAGCATCATGAAGCCTTTTATATGTTGCTCCAGCTGGCATAACAACTCGTCTCCAAATTAATGGGTTAGACTCTTCTAATTCAATTTTTATAATATAAGATTTCATTAGTTACTCTCCTAGATTTACCTTAAATTTTATATACCTTTTACCCTCCTAAGTATTGACCAAAACACTAATATATTATTATTGGAAGGTGTGAGGGACGGGACTTTTTCAAGTCAGGCTTTTAGATTCTCAAGTGCCGATCCACTCTCATTTGCAAATTACCACATTAAGGATGAGGCTTCAAGTGAAGGTTTCGTCTTCTTTTATTTTAAGGTATTGGGCTCAAAACATTCCACCCTAAGCAATTTCCCCTTCCCAGGTGAGTCTTTTAGCCTGACATGGCCCAAGAACTTGACCCAAAAATTCACGTCCCTAATGGGTCATGACCCAAAAATTCACGTCCCTAATGGGTCACTTAATTCCCTGTACGTCAGTAAAAGTAACTAGTACCTTAATATTTGGAATAACAACATGTTCTCTACCTCTAATCGAATATATTTCCTGGAGTAATGTAATATATTGAATTGGTATCACAAAGTCAAATGATTCTTCTGCATTAGGCAATAAAAAAACTTTATTTATTTCGTATGTAGGACTAAACATTATATCTGTATTATTTATTGTTACAGCATACTGATTTTCATTTCGGGTATATGTATATTGATTTTCATCATTAAGCTCTTTACACAATTCAATCCAATCAATATACGTAGATATGTCAATGGAATATGTTAAGTGTTTTGCGACACCTACCCCCACATTCCTTGATGGTACTTTTACAGATATAGGATTGACAACTTCTTCAGGGTTAACAAATGGATTAACTATATTGGTAGTGTCCCCCCATGAAATATTCACTTGAGTTGGCTCAAAAATAATATCAGGCATGTATGCATTGTTACGTTGTATCTGCATTTCCCATAATGTAAACAATACAACTATAGCAGAAATAATAGTTGCAAAATTTGTAAATATTTCTATTGATGTTTTAATTATTTCTTTTTTTAAAAGAAGTTTATCCTTTACGCTCTTTAATAAATTATCCACCAGTCCACCCCTTTTAGATTTATCGATTAATTATGAATCATCATTTATTAAAAACTTCTAATAGTCTTTGATAAGCCTCTTTATCCTGACATATTTTTAAATATTCAATCTCACGTTGTTGTTCTAGCACTTGTAAATCTAATGCTCTTACGTTAGAATTAGATATTTTAGAAGTGATTAATGAAGCAACTAGTTCTGTCAGAGGCGCACCAACTGCGTGTTTAAAATCAAATCCCAATATCTGCATTATATTAAAAGTTTCTTTTGATACTATTTGCTTGATAAGATCAAGACCTTGTTGCATCTTAATCGTATCCTGACCTTCGCTTTGGGCTAACAAGTTTTCTAAAATTGGAATTATGCTAGTAGTGATGTAATTTATCTCGTCATCAGATATTTTCTGTGATATAATATGTTCTTCGTACGCTTGCGAAATATGAATTAATTGGTTTTTATCTGATATTAATTCACTAATAATTTCTTCGAGATTACCAATTATCTCATCACTGTTTCCTTTTTTCTTAACTGTTCGAATTTTATCAAAAATTGCCTCGACACTTTTCTTACCGACTATACTTGCAAGTTCTGTACTAAGCGCAATCATTTCTAGTGCAATATCCATCTTTATCCTCCAAACTATTCCTATAACAGCTTGTCTAAAAGACTCATAACAACCATAGAGGTACACGAAAGTTATTTACAAACCGCATATTAAAGTTACCAGCTAGTTACACTTACTAGTAAAAATTGTTTTTTTAATTGTTACTTAACTGGGTACCTTATAAGACTTATTCTTAACACTCCCATTTGGGTAGATGTCGAGCATGTGCCCTATAGCTATGAGTCTTCAGTGATATCATTTATAACTTCCCACACTAAATCCATATACTCATCTTGTTCATTATTAATTACTTTCTTCAATATAGTTTTTCCCCATAATTTATTTAACACTTTTTTCTTTTCAATCCTCCATCTTATTCCACTATGTAATTCTAATTTTGTTGGGTTTGAATTGATTCTTTTTACTAACATTCTGTCAAAAGAAATTTGCCACTCCTGAATGTCTTTTAAAAAGATCGTTCCAAAAGTAGGCAAATCAATTTTGTCAAGTGAACCAAGATATCCTATAAGATGTCCAAAATATTTTTCTGCATACCAAATATAAGCTGCAACGTCACGAGGTAAGTTCTTACCATAAATCCTTCTTGCAGACATAAGCTCACTATGAAATCCTAAAAAAATTTCTCTATTAGTCATTATTGAGGGATACTGTGCATTACTAGAAAAATCAAATTCTCCTTTTTGTTCTTCTAATATATAATCAATATCATATATTTCAACCACACTCGCCTTTAATCCAATGTCTCTAACAGCCAATAAAGACTCAGCCATATTATCTCCTATTGTGTTCTGAAACCTTACCTCTTGTTCCTTTCTTAGTTTTGACTTATAAAAAACATGAGTCAAAACTATTCCAAAACCACCACTAATAATAGCTATCATTATATTTTTTAAAATGTCCATTAAATTACCTCCGTATAGCCTCAAATAAGTGGTTAATACACGAAAAAAGACTATGTCACCACAACTTTAGTAACAGACAAAACTAACACTCAGAAAATTATCTCAGTATTTGCTATAAACACTCTTTCAACAACTCCACTGCACTCCCTTCACTCGAATCATTTGTTCCTAACTCACCACGAAAAGCACGGGCAAGGATAGCTTTCTTTATCAAGTCAATTTTATCTATACCCATAGGGGACACTTCTCATGTTTTTAC
The DNA here is from genome assembly GCF_003317055.1 of Alkalibaculum bacchi. Classification (NCBI taxonomy): domain Bacteria; kingdom Bacillati; phylum Bacillota; class Clostridia; order Eubacteriales; family Eubacteriaceae; genus Alkalibaculum; species Alkalibaculum bacchi. The sequence goes on along the minus strand of NZ_QNRX01000015.1, from coordinate 43,114 downwards.
TATTTTATCATATGTATAGCAATAAATTACAACATATTTACAATAGCTATTGCATATAATTGCGTTTTATGAGAACCCCCCCAAACAAACATTCGTATGTAATGATTAAAAAACAAGGTGAATTTCATGCCAAGTACAGCGCGACGAAAAGATCCAGAATTCCCACATCACGTCATGTGCAGAAGCATTAGTGAAATCCGGCTCTTGAAGAATGACAACGATAAAATCAAATACCTACAACTAATGGCACTTTACTGTAAAAAATTTGAATGTAAAGTTTTAGCCTATCGCCTCATGGATACCCATGTCCATATTCAACTTGATCCAAAGGGTTGCGACATTTCAAAATTCATGCACGGCGTAAACCTCTGTTATGCTCAATACTACAATCGCAAATATCGACGCCACGGACACGTTTTTCAGAATCGATTCCATAATAAAGTAATCGATATAGACGAATACAATCTCACAGTATCAGCTTATATTCACAATAATCCTAAGTCCTTACCTAATTATCATGACTGCATTTACACTTATTATTTCTGTTCCTACGGCGTCTACTTAAACCATCGTCCTGATGACCTAGGCATCCTCGATACTGACTTTATTCTCTCCCAGTTTGACAAAAACCCAAAAGTGGCTCGGCAAATCTATGCTGAGTTCGTAACTAGTTGCAATAATGTCATACAGAAACAAAAGCTATTTGAAATAATAGATCGCTATATTACGACTGAACCATATGAATACCGTAGCGAACGCTACATATACTATAGAGACCTACAACCACAGCAAATCCTTGCAACAATAGCAAAAACGTGTAATATAGATCACCCTGAAATGATTAAAATAAAATGCTGCCACGCTATCACGGAATATAAGGCAATCTCCGTCTTTCTCATGAGAGATTTATGTGATTACAGCTATAAGGAAATATGTAAAGAAATTAGCAATCTAACTCTTTCAAGAGTAGCAAGCCTCTGTAATCAAGGTTTCAAATTACTAACTGAAGATGCTAGATATAAGAATCTGCTTCCTAAACTTCTTAGTGCAGTTCGAGCTGCTTAAGTATTCTTTATATTCATATCAACTCACCACTAATTAATATCTTTCTCCCACTATCTTGCAAAAATAGTGGGAGAATTTATTTAAATAGTGAATTCTTGAAATGTGTCCCTAGCACCATTTGGGATTCTGACATGAAACTGGTTTACCTTATATTGAACTCTACTCTTTGTACCTGGACTAAAATAAGACCTTGTCAGGACTCCATGAGACTTATATTTCCTGAGGAGAGGATGGAATATTATTAGAAAGTATATTTTCTAATATCTTATCTAACCCATCAACAAAAAATTTCTCATTAGAAGATTGAATTTCTTCTAATGACCACCATTTACCCGCCTTTGTATTTTCTTTTTCATTATTAGTCATATTTTCATATATTACTATCTCATTATTTACTTTTACTATGAAATATCTTTCATCGGACAAAAATTCTATACCTTTTTTATCAGTAAACACTTTTTTTCTTGCATATACGTACTTACTTTCAATCAAAATCTCTAATCCCAGTTCTTCATATAGTTCACGTCTTAATGTCGCTTCATATGTTTCACCTTCTTTGACTCCTCCCCCCGGTGTTATCCAAAGTGTTTTACCATTTTCGAACATAGAAGAAAACTTAAATTTAAATAAGAAAATTCTATTATTACTACTTATTAGTAATGCACTTGCCCTTTCTCTTACTTTCATTGCTTGCCTCCTTTTTATTAACGTACATAGCACAATCTTTAAATGCTATACAATTTATTGCTATTCACCGCCTCAAGACCTTATATCTTATAATATTTTAATTTTTGGATGTTTACTTTACTCGCAGCCATCTTAAAAACATCCACAATTGAGTCAATATCATTGTCTGATAAATCAGTATATGGAAGACTCACAAGGGACGTGAAATTTGGGGTCAAGTTTTAAACCCACCAGATGTAAGTGCATTTACCAAATGAAATTTAGATCAATCGCTCATTGAATTTTAGGTCACTTATATTTAAAATATGGATGCATCAAGAGTAAATGACTCGTTAGGGTGATATGCTCGCCCTATAGTAAACAATTTTTATTATTTAAACTGCCTAGGATAGGGGGAGTATATCACGTCAAGGTTAGAGGTAGCCTTTTGTGACTCAATTTTCCCCTTCCCTAGCGAGCCACCTCACAGCTACCTCCCTCTAAGGGCCATTTCAAAAGCCTCTCTAAAACAAAGCGCTCACCTCAATAAATATTGCTCTCCCTCTTCTTTTTTACTTCCTTTAGTTTGTCATATTCCCTAATCGCCACATCATAGCTCATAACGTGCTTATCCCAAAGATTTCTTCTTACACCGAGCTGGGATACTTCTTCCCATAAGCTCTCTTTAAGACGAACTGAAATACATTTTTTTCCTTCAAATATATATACCTCATCAATCCCGCTCTTGTATCTTTTTATGAATGTTGTGTTCATATTAATAAGTCCTTTTAGGACACTTTCTGTTCTAATCTTTTCTCTCCAATTTTTGTACCAATTCAACATTTTCTGCCGTCCGTCCTTTCTCTAATACTAATTACAGCTTTGTATTATGACAAAAGGTATAACAATCCTCCTATTATTTGCAAAGATTTGTTTGTAACTTGGACATAGGACATTTTCATCTTTTATCCCTTTTCTTTTATTATCATGTAAAGCCTATCAAATCACAACTTTTTCCCAAAATTAATGACATAACTTGTAAGTATCTATAGTAACAAAGTCAAACATATACTCGTATATAATAATAAAAAAAGGCTGTAAATTACATACCAAAAACCTCAAGATGCAAAATTGCAACCCTTGCACCACGTCATATGCAAAAATGTTAGACAAATTAGAAAAGGATCATTATAAACCAAAATCTAACAACTAATGCTTTTTTGCACTTTCTGATTTTAACAGTCGCATCCCACTCTTAAGTATCAAAAACGTTTAACATAGACAATCTCGAACTCATTAAAATAAAATATTGCTACAGTATTACCGAATATAAAGCAATCTCAATCTTTCTTATGAGAGACCTATGTGACTACAGCTACAAGGAAAATAGAAGAAATTATTTAAATAGTAGGTTTCTGAAATGTATTCCCCATTAACGTTTTACTCATCTATTTCATCCTCACCTAATTCATTATAACCCTCATTTTCCCAATGATTAACCGTATAATTTTCTACAGTAGATAAAGATTGTCGATATTCTTCAGCAACCATTGTACGATTGAATTCCGCCGTTGGATCCAGTTCTAGTACTAAATTTTCCAACTCATCAATTGTACAATTAAAGAATTCTTTCCTCATATTTACTTTATTCACTCGCCTGTTGTTTAATCTATTATGCAATTCGTTTTCTAAATTAACTGCATCATCAGAAAAAACAAAGCTATGAACATCGAATTTAAAGGGAACAGATGCACTACCTAGCTCATTGATTCTTTCTAAAGGATCAATCCTCCTTGTCATCCCAATCTTAAATATTTGATCTCCAAATGAACCTAAATTACTTATGATATAAACATTTCCTGCTTTACCATTCTGAAGATTTGTTATTTCATCTTTCTTCAAGGTAATATCGGAGAGTTGCCCTTGTAACTCAAGAATTCTTGCTTTTAATTTCTCTAATTCATCTATATCATCTGAAATACTCATTAATTCATGTGTCTTTTCAATTTCATTTTTAAACTTCAATTCTTCGCGCTCGATTTTTTCTTTTTCTTGTTTAAGCAGTCTTCTTTCTTCTGCCTCTTCTCTCATCTGCTGGCGAATAGCAAGCTGTTCTTGTTTGATTTGCTCTTTTTTTACATAATAGTTATATTCAATTTTTGCAGCATTTATAAAAAGATACTCTATTTGTCCAACAAACTTTGTTAGTGTACTTGCAATATTTTGATTTCCTTCAGCTGCGATTACTAAGTATTTTTCACTAATAGTTTTAATGCTTTCCAAAGAAATATCAAGCTTATCATATTTTAAATTGTAGAGGATGTTTTGAAGTTCTGCTTTTAATGCAATAACCATTAATTGATAGATTGCCTTATTTGATTTAGTCGTATATCTTGATTGATACTGAGATAAGATTTGTTCAATAGCCTTGTCATTTTCTTTAAAAGTCTTTCGTAAATCTTTTATATCCATGTAATGTAATTTTAAAATTACGGAAGGAGATATTAATTCAATTTCCTCTAAAATAGAGTTAGGTAAAATGATATTTTCATAAACTGAATCATATTCGAAATATGTTTTTATCGAATATTCTACGCTTTTATATATTTCTTTTATGCGATTTAATTTGTTAGTTTGTGTCTTTAGTTGTGCTTCTTTTTTAGTTTTATCGTTTTTTAATCTTTCTATTGATGTAGTAAGTTCATCAATGATAATTTGATGCTCTTTAACAAGTTTAACTTGATTCTCCTTGTTCTTTTTCATGTCTTCAATATCATTAATTAGTAATGCTTTTTTATCCTCAACCTCTTGTAAAAGCTTCTCTTTTTCAGAGTGGCGATTTTCTTTTAAATGATCAATCTCAGAGATCAGTGTTTTCTTTTCACAGTCAAAATCATTTTTGATTTTTTCTAATTTATCAGTTAGTTCCACATATCTTTCAACACCAATTTCATCTAAAATATTAACGTTATCATTATGTTGTTTAATTAGCATTTTTAATTCACGTTTTTGTAAAATCAGGAGAATAATTCCTACTACTAAAGGAACTCCATAAATAAACCATAATGTAAAGCACAAAGCGATTATCCATGTAGATAAATACCATTTCTTTTTATAACTCATATTTTTACCTTGCTCGCTCATTGTTGCCTCCTTCTATTATATTTTTATATGAAATCTCTACCATATAAGTTCTGTAGAAAAATTTAAGGTACACCTTGAATTTATATATATTTTTATAATATCATATTCTATTTAATGAATTACAATATTTTATCATTATCTTTGCACATTTCTTGATTCTATGAGAAAGCATGATCAAACATACATTCTTCTCCAACAACAAAAGTAGGGAGTAACACTGGCGACGAGACTAGTAATATTATCCATAACTCCTCTCTAGTTTAAATAACTATTTAGATGTATAGCATTAAGGAGCATTATTTTCTAAAGCTCAGATTTATTTAGATTTATTTCTTTTCACCATTATCTCTATTTCATGCCATAGGTATCTATCCATCTTTTCAAATTAAAAGAGAACCCATCACTAGGTTCTCAAATTTACTGCATATATAGTAATAAATATAATGAGTATAAATTAAAAGTCGTCTTATATAATAAGTTAAATTTCAGCTATTAGCTCGTATAGGTATTTAATGAATTAATCCAAAAAAGAGTGAAACACTATATTATGATTTTTTCGTCAAATTATATTACATTATAAAGGAGAATTAGAATGTATCCAAAAGTTCCAAATCATATTCCTCCTCAACATCAAAATCAACAACCTGGAATTGAATTTCAAATGAATCCTAATCCAATATTTGATAATCCTAGTTATGTCGGCAGTGGAAAGCTTGGAAATAAAGTGGCTCTTATTACAGGAGGAGATAGTGGCATTGGGAAAGCTGTGGCCATTGCCTTTGCCAAAGAAGGCGCTAATATTTCAATCGTGTATTTAAATGAAGACGAAGATGCAAATCAGACCAAGAAAATCATAGAAGACTACGGTAGAAGATGTCTCCTCATTAAAGGGGATCTCTCTCAAGAGAATTCTTGTTCAGAAATCGTTTCTCAGACTATTGATTTCTATGGTAAATGCGATGTCTTAGTCAATAATGCAGCAGTTCAGTATGAACGACAAAGCCTTTTAGATATTAGCTCTGAACAGTTAGAAAAAACATTCCAAACAAATGTCTTCTCTTTCTTTTATACAACAAAAGCACTTCTTCCCCATCTAAAAGAGGGTAGTAGCATTATCAACACTGCTTCTGTCACTGCCTATGAAGGAAACAAGACTTTACTAGATTACTCGTCTTCAAAGGGAGCAGTTGTATCTTTTACTCGTTCATTAGCTCTTAATCTAGTAGAAAAAGAAATTCGTGTCAATGCCGTTGCACCTGGACCAATATGGACACCACTTATCCCTGCATCATATGATGAAAAAAAGGTTTCTTCATTTGGAATAAATACACCAATGAAAAGACCTGGTCAACCTTTTGAGCTCGCTCCTACGTATGTATATTTAGCTTCAGAAGATTCCAATTATGTTACGGGACAAGTTCTCCATGTTAATGGTGGAATTATGGTAAGCTCTTAATAAACTAAGAAGAGTATTTCAATTTTAAGACTCACCTCTATGCGCTAAATGTTAGTAAAGTAACTTTGCTAACATTTAGTACTAATAGAATTAAATAAAATACTAGATTAATTATAATCTAACCTCTACTTAAAGTAGTACTTTATTTTACAAAAAAGGCCTCTATTTTCAAGGCCTTTAGGGTTCATGTGATACTTTAGGATACTAATATATTAAATCTGTATAATCTGCATTTTTGTTCATTTCTGCTTTTGTAAATGGACAAAGTGGCGTAATTTTTTTATGTTCTTCCCTGGCTAAACAAACCACCTCTTTTAAAAGTATCTTTCCAACTCCTTGTCCTCTTAATTGATCTGAAACTTTTGTACTATCTATGATAATAATTTTATCCCCTGCATTGACATATGTCATTTCCGCCAGTGGACTTTCTGAATCTCCGATGTAAAATCTATTCGTCCCCCTATTAATAGTAAACAATATATGCACCTCTTTTTATATTCTGATAGATATGTTTTACCCACACCTGCTTAAATGAATCAACCTTTTCTAGATATGAGAGTGCAATAGATACAACGCTACCTATCTATGACATTTTAGGCTTATCAAATACAAAGCTCACTTCAGAAGTCTTTTGATTGATTGTAATATCTTTGTATCCAAGATCTTTCAAGCTACGTACAAAGCTTTCACACATTATTGGATCTTTTAATACAATCTTTATATTCATAGATAATTCCGATGCTTTAGTAAATACTGCTGGTTTAAATCCTGTCAGCCACCAATGCTTTTTAAAGCCATTTGTACCAGGATTACTTGAGTCTCTGGTAAAAACATGTTGTCCATTTTTTCTCAATTCAAAAGACATCTGGAGCATATTGTCTTTTTCTGCACAGGCTGTATCGTCACCCATGTAGGCCAGTAAAGCATTAATTCTATCATCAAAGGTATTATATGTTGTGTTTACCTGTAATTGCCCTACATAGATTCCTATTTCCGCTCCAGCAGCAATCCCATACTGCCCTTTCCACAACTCAATCTTCCATTGTTTCCCTTGATATGGAAATCGAATTATTTCATATTGTATGTAAATACCCACTAAGGGAGCTGCAGTATCATATATTGGAAAGTATCCAAATTCCCGTTGCCAAGGGTATAATGTAGAATAAAATATTCCTTGAATTGGATCATAGTCAAAACCAACCCATGTAGTAAGTTTAGAGATGTCACTTCCCCTTGTAGAAAATGGAATAACTGTCTTAACAATCTCTACAGTAAATGTTTCCCATACATCTACTTTTTGCCTGTTGGCGACAACTTCACGACCTCCACCATTTTCCGCGCACAGATACATACCATTGTAACACCGTAAGCTTACTTTATCTCCGCCTTTAATTTCCCCAGTTCCTTGTACCTTTTGAATAATAAATCGCTCCCATTCTGCAGCTGTTGTTCTATTCGCTACAACTTCATAGCCTCCACCATTTTCCGCACAAGCGTAATTTCCATTAGAGGAAATAAGATAAATTATATCTCCGCTGATTAGTTTGCCTTCCATTTGACTTCTAATAATAAAAGTCTCAGATAGATCTGCTGCGTCTTTGTTTGCAACAATAGGTCCTCCTCCACCATCTTTAGCAGAAAGGTATTGCCCATTAAATGCTTTTAGTCGAACAGATATCAGATTGTCTTCGCATCTATTAACAAAGAGCTTGTTGTATACGCTATTACGTAAATCAGCATTTGTATAAAATTGGAACTTACTCCATTGTACATAGTTTGTCGGATTCTCTTTTCCTAACCCTTTTCCGTCAAGACTATAGAGAAATGATATAATCCTTGGATCGATTGACACCTGATTTAATGCTTGCCCCGTATTAGCATCCATATTATAATGAGTTTTTCCTTTTATCTCTACTTCAATAGACTTTTGAAACAAAATATTGTTTGCATCATCGTATATTTTAATCCAACTAGGGCGCCAGTCATCACTAACTACAATATAGTCTTTTCGCAATCTAAACCTTGCAATCTCATTTAGTACAATTGTATGTGGCAAGTCAAAATCATAAGAGTCAATGTCGTTACTTTCAAAGTCATTGTAGTTTGGCTTATCAAGGCGTATTTCAAATTCTCGTCCATCACGCATCACAACCGCAAAATAGACATTATCATCTGTACCAGAATATTTTTTCTTGCTTGTTGCAATTTCGATTCTTAAATATCTTACTCCTCTTGGATAAGTAGGTTTCTCATATTCAAACAAACCTGTTGAAACAGCAGCAAATTCAATAGTAAATGCTTCCCAAATACCTGCATTTTGTCTATTGGCAAGGACTTCACGTCCTCCACCATTTTCAGCGCAAACATACATACCATTGTAGGACCGTAGAGCCACCTTATCTCCGTTCTTTATTTCTCCGCTACCCTGTACTTTTTGAATGATAAATCGTTCCCATTCTGCAGGTGCTGCCCTGTTCGCTACAATTTCTCGTCCTCCACCGTCTTCAGCACATAGGTAAGCACCATTGTGAGAAGTCAGGTTGATTACGTCACCGCTCATGAGCACTCCTTCATTTTTGTCAAGAATCCCGAAAGTCTCCCAGATATCGGCTTTTGCTCTATTTGCAACAACTGCTCCGCCTCCACCCCCTTCTGCGCATAAGTATTGACCATTGTAGGCTTTCAAACGTATTGCAGTCACTCTTTTAGGAACATTGTCTTTAGCAGTTTGAACAAATCCATTTAGATGATCCGGCCCAATAAGACAAAGTTTGCACATATTTAGACATTGATAGAAGGCATGAAATGACTGAATAAGCGTATCATTTGATCCTCCGTAATTCCCCATTTCCATATGGAGTTTTACAGATACATAGTATTCTGGATATAATGTCCCATTATTTAAGTAAAAGGCAGGTTCAGTTAATATGTGCTCTACTATTTCTAAAGCTTCATCTAAATTTTTCACCTGCTTGTTTGTAACAACATATATGAAGGATGAAATATACTCGAACATGATTTTTTCAATTTCTCTTTTGAGAGGTTCTAAGACATTTAGTGCATCTATAATATCACCTATTGTTTCAATAATCAGTTTAGCCCATTTTGGAACACCGATAATTAGGAGCAAATGATTATTTACCCATGCGTCAAGAACGTCTTGTACTTCCTTAATAGAATGAGAATCATCGTTCATGATATGGGCTACCTTTTGCCATGTGATAAGCCACTCTGTTGACGCCCTACGAATATCTCCAACCCATCCATTAAAATAATTTGCAAGATCATATGTACCTATAGCATTCCCGTTCTGATAATCAACAATTGCCTTCTCAAGGTCAACCATGGCATCTATAGGCATTGTCACAGGTGCTTTTGAGTATTCTGCTTTTAAAGATGAATTAAAGAAACAATTCTGTAAAAACGATATAGGTGCATCTAGTTCCGCGTTTATATTCTCTGGAAGTTTTTGATCCATATACTTTTCAACTAATACATGCCGTGCAATGATTTTCATCTTTTCATTGTTATCAGAATATTCCCACCAACCCTTAGCCCATTTGTTCACATAGTGATGCCCGTACATATCTCCAGCATAGTGAATCATAAATCCGAGAATAAAAGCATAACATTTCTTTCTATCGGGATAATTCAGCGGTAGCTTTCCATACTCCTCAAATAGTTTTGTAATCCATATACCTGAGTTTTCACCATGGATAACTGTTTGACCAACAAACATATCTGGATAAAAGTCAGGTCCTACTGCTCCTGCCCGAAAGGCACTAGGATGTGAATTAATTGCATCAACGACATCAGCAGGTGGTTTATACGATCCTATACCTGGTAATGTCAACTTCCCTGTTTTTTTAATCTCATCCATTAATAAATTAGCCATGTAAATATGCGTCTTGCCATTCATTCTATTTCCCCCTTATTTATTAAAATCTATGCATATTATGCCTCACCAACCGTCATATTCATTGTGTTCATTATAAAACATTACTTATAGTAATAATACACTTTTTTGTAATTTTTACCCTTTTATACTACTTTAATTTTTCTTTTTACGATCTTTTAATTGACTCCTTTTGAAATAAAAAAATATCCACCAGGAAACTGGTGGATAAAATTTATATTAATAGTTAACACCTAAATCAAGTTTAACATCATATTCTACTGGTTTTTGCTTAAATAGATATTCTCCTTTTCTAATAGAAGCAAGAACTCTAGCACGATTTCTTATTACATCAAATGGACTGTCTCCATCAAGAATAATGAAGTTTGCATCTTTGCCTACATCCAACCCATATCTGTCTTGGATATTTAAGCATCGAGCTCCATTGTATGTGATTAAATCCAAATCTTTTTCTATTTCTTCTGGTGACATAATTTGAGCTAAGTGGATTCCATTGTCAAGGATATTCATCATATTTCCATTACCCATCGGATACCATGGATCGTTTATTGAATCTTGTGCAAATGCTACATTGATTCCTGATTCTATAAATTCTTTTACTCTAGTCAATCCACGACGTTTAGGATATGTATCCTGACGACCTTGAAGATATGCATTTTCAGTTGGGCAAGAAATGAAGTTCATCTTGCTCTTTTTGAACAAGTCCATCATTCTAAATGCATATGAATTATCTGCTGAACCAAATGAGCAAGTATGGCTCGCTGTAGTTCGTATGCCGTAATCCTCTATTAGAACAAGTGCATTTAACAACTCAACAAAACGTGAGTGCGGATCATCTGTTTCGTCACAGTGAACATCTATAAGCTTATCATATTTTATAGCAAGTTTAACGATGTCGTGAACAGATTTTTCACCGAATTCTCTTGCTGGCTCATAATGTGGAATTCCTCCAACAACATCAGCACCCATCTTAAGAGCTTCTTCTACTAGATCACGTCCCCCCTTATATGTGTACATTCCTTCTTGTGGGAATGCTACGATTTGAATTTCAACTATATCCTTTAATTCTTCTCGGAGTTCCAACATCGCCTTTAGAGCTGTGAAATTTGGATCTGTAACGTCTATATGTGTACGTATGTGTTGTACACCTTGGGAAACCTCATCTTTAATCCCCTTAAGAGCAAGTTTTTTAACGCTATTTACAGTTAAATTTTCTTTAAATTTTGGCCACATTTCAATTGCTTCAAAAAGAGTTCCTGAACCGGCACCTTCTTGCCCAAGTTCAGATAATGTGTAAACATAATCTAAATGTAAATGAGGATCTACATAAGGGGCTGTAATCAGTTTTCCACCTAAATCAATAATTTCATCTGATGGACCAAGATCCTTGCCAATCGCCTTAATAACTCCATTATCTACTAAAATCTCATCTGCTTCATTATGGCCATAAATAACTGTATTTATAAATTTTTTCATAGTTTCCTCCTTAATATTAAATAGTATTCTTCAAAATGATTGAATTTCAAGATGAAACAATTTCATTCTCAGTAACTTCTTTTTGTTTTGTTGGAATAGTGATATTCATTAGAACAATTGATATTAGCATGATAACTATACCAAAAGATCCTATAAAGTTGATTTTTTCATTTAACAAAAATACTCCTGAAAGTGTAGCTATAACAACTTCACCAGAAGCAATGATCGTTGCCTTCGAAGCATCTACACCCATTGACAATCCCTTCAGGTATAAAAGATTTGCAATTAAACCAGTAGACATAGAGTTTAAGAATGCCCAGAATAGAAATGTACTATTGGTAAACAAATCTAAATGCTGCCATGGCTTCGCAAATATACTCGTAGCCATTGCACTGAACAATAACATATAAAACGTCATTGTCTCAGGATCATCTCCATCCGTTGCAACTTTGCCTATGATAGTATTAAGCGCATATAAGAAACCTGAAATAACCCCTAGAGTTAAACCTAATCCTGAAATATTTAATTCTGCAAAATTTCCGCCTGTTACCATTAGAATACATCCGACAAGATTTAAGAGTACTGCAAAGTGTTGATATCCACGTAATTTCTCTTTGAAAAAGATTACGGACATTATCGCTGTGAAGACGGGAGCTAAATACATAAGAATGGATGCTGCTGCCACACCTACTAGAGTTACGGCAGTATCATTAGCTAATTTGAAAATACCTTTCGTTAAAGCACCTAGTAAAATACTATATAATAAACCCCTCTTCGAAATTTTTAATCCATTCATACCTTTCTTTACTATTAAGTAAAGAAACAAGGGTAAAAGTGCTATAAAATGCCCGCTAAATGCAGTCATTAGTGAAGATACACCCATATTACTCATTTGAGTTACGAGATACCCACCAAGTCCCCAGGAAACTCCCGACATAAAAACAAGAAGATAACCTTGCAGGGATCTTCTCTTTTCCATACCAACCAACCTCCAAAAAATGTTATTAAGTTTACTTAACTAACATATCATAAAAAAGTGAAAATTACAGAAGGTAAATTTTGGTATACTAATATCTCACACATTGTATATGCCTCAAGTTGTTCCATAAAAGATATGATAACTCTTCAAGGTAATTGATACCTCACTATGCTACTAGTGATTTATATTTCGGCATATCGGGACGGTAACCTTTATTTCCTAAAAAGTGGAGTAAGAGGTCACCGTTCCGATATGCTATTATTGGAGAGATCATCTGGAAGAATCATTACTCTTTAAGGCTAGATAGATTAAATAATTACATCCAGCTATCAAATCTTTTGATATATAATTTCTTAGCTACTTCTATACATAAAGAGTATGCAATCAATATACCAATTAACCATATGAAATACCTTCCTGGCAATGAAACAAGGCCTATATAAGCACCAATTGGTGTAAATGGAATTATTATACCCAAAGCTATAATAATTCCGGTCATTATCATAACAGGCATAGAGGCATTGCTTTGTAAGAAAGGTATCTTTCTAGTTCTTATCATATGGACTATTAATGTCTGTGTAACTAAGCCTACAATAAACCAGCCTGATTGGAAAAATGGCATCATTTCCATTGTATTAGCTTTAAATACAAACCATAAGATGGAAAATGTTATAATATCAAACAAGGAACTTATGGGTCCTATGTATATCATAAACTTACCTATTTCTCCAGCATCCCATTGTTGTGGTTCCTTCAAATATTCATTATCCATATTATCCCAAGGTATGGATATTTGAGAAATACTATATAATAGGTTTTGTACAAGCAATTGTATAGGCAACATTGGTAAGAATGGTAAGAATGCACTAGCTATTAATACGCTAAAAACATTACCAAAGTTAGAGCTGGCAGTTATCTTAATATATTTAATAATATTTCCAAAAACTCTTCTACCTTCGATAACGCCTTCTTCAAGTACATTTAAGTCTTTTACCAACATTATTATATCTGCAGATTCCTTAGCTATATCTACCGCAGTGTCAACTGAAATCCCTACATCAGCTTGTTTTAGTGCTTGAGCATCGTTAATACCATCACCAAGAAAACCAACTACATGTTTATTATCCTGTAAAACGGATATTACCCTTTCTTTTTGAACTGGTGATAATTTAGCCAATATACTTGATTTTGATGCCAATTTATATAGCTCATCATCAGATTTATTTTCTATATCAGCACCTAAGACCACATTCTCTACGAGGATGCCTACATCCTTAGCTATCTTTTTAGCAACTATATCATTATCTCCGGTCAATATTTTTACTTCAACACCATGATCATGTAATGCTTTTATAGCAGTAATAGATGTGTCCTTTGGAGGATCGAGGAAACCCATATATCCTATCAAGACCATATTACTCTCATCCTTAATACTGAAAATATTTTCAGAAGGTACATAATTTTTTTGTGCAATTGCCAGTACTCTCATACCCTCTTCATTAAGCTTAGTAACCATAGTCATAACTTTTGTAATTAGATCTTCAGTTAGAGGTAAAACTTTGTTGCCAATTTCTACATAGGAACATATCGATAGCATCTCCTCAACCGCACCTTTTGTTATTAGCTGCCTCTTACTATTTTCACTTTCTACAACTACAGACATTCTACGTCTAGTAAAATCAAAGGGTATTTCATCAACTCTTTTATAAGTGCCAGTAAATTCATTAAATCCCTGTTCGTTACCATACTCAATTACAGCAATATCCAATAAGTTTTTTAGACCTGTTTGGTAATAACTATTCAAGTAGCCATGCCTAAGTACTCTGTCATTTACATTACCTAAGACATCTAAGTGGGTTTCTAGAATAATTTTGTCTTGAGTTAATGTTCCAGTCTTATCTGTACATAATATATCCATTGCACCAAAGTTCTGTATCGAACTCAATCTTTTAACTATGATTTTTTTCTTTGAAAGAGATATTGCTCCCTTGGCTAAGTTCGTGGATACAAGTGTTGGTAACATCTCTGGAGTTAGACCAACAGCTATGGATATAGAGAACAGTAGGGCTTCAATCCAATTTTTCTTTGTAATTCCATTAATGAAAAATACTATTGGAACCATTACAAGCATAAAACGAATTAACAACATACTAACGCTTTTTACCCCTTCTTCAAAGCTGGTTTCACCAACATCCTTTGCTATGGATTCTGCTATCGTACCAAAATAGGTATTATTTCCCGTTTGTAGCACAATACCTTTTGCCGATCCACTGACAACTATGGTACCCATAAGAAGAATATTACTAAGATCAAATACATTCTTAACTGCATCATTGTCTTCATCATATGGAAACTTCTCCACAGGCTCCGACTCACCTGTTAAAGAGGATTGGCTTATAAATAAATCTTTACACTCTACAATTCTCATATCAGCAGGTATTAAATCTCCTGCTGCTAAATGAATAATATCTCCCGGAACAACTTCTGACATGATGATCTCTCTTGCTTTTTCACCTTCACGCTCAATAGAAGTCGTAGTCGGGACAAGGTCTTTTAAATTATCTGCTGTTATTTGGGATTTATACTCTTGAGTAAATCTTAGAACTACACTTATTATAATCATAACGGAAATAATGATTATAGTCATCCAACTTTTCTCTGCCATAGGAGCAAATACAACATCCGTAAAATAAGATAATAAGACTATAGCAGCTAATATTAGAATAAATGGATCTAGGAATGACCTAAATAAATATGAGTACCACGGATTACCTTTTCCATAGACTATTTCATTAGGACCATAAAGCTCCAATCGGTTACTTGCCTCTATACTAGATAATCCATTAAGTGAAGAATCTAATTCTTTAACAATAATATCTACATTTTTTGAACTCACATCTCTTAGGTTTTCGTTAATTTCTCTTACATCTCTTATGTTTTTCATCTAACACACCTCCAAAAAAAGCAATACTAAATAGATGGGTATGTTTATTCCATCTAGAAATATTGTATTTAGTTATAATTTTAAATATGGAAAATAATATAGAAGGATTAGAAGAATTATATAAAAGATAAAAAGATAAGAAATTAAATATTACCTAACTATAATTCAACCATCCTCTATTAAATAACGACTACCATCAGGATCCATATAAATCACCTCCCAAAAAATAAAAAACTTCCACAAAACTTGAAATGGAAGATTAACGTACATCCTCGTTCAAGTTTTAGCTCTATAAGGCGCTGAAATTGTATTAGATTATGCCTTGCGACAAAACCTGCTAACCAGTTCAGAATGTTTCCATCCTTTTACGGCAACAACCCATATCCTTATAGTAACCTCACCTACCGAGATTATTTAGTTCATTACTAACCATACACTGATAAATGACAAATGTCAAGTTTGTATATAATTGAGTTAATATCTATGATTTCTTTGGATGGAAGTTCTTTTCTATAATTGGAATAAAAATTTCTTTGTTATCAGTAAAAGCTACATCTACTATAAAAACAATTATTTTTTATCTTTTAGACTGCGCTTTTCCATATCGTATTAATACAACATACGGTTTCACCCTGATCATTTTTTATCTCATGGCAACCCTTTAGTTGATTATCTATAGCGGTTATATCTGTCATCACGGCTATAGATTGATCTAAGAAAACTTCTTTCTTAAAAACGATATCAAATTCACATAGGTTATAATCTCTTAGTACTTCTTGGGGAGTAGCATCTAAAGCCCATGCAATATACCTAGTATTATTTACATGCCCATTAAAATCAATATCCCTACGATCAGCTCTAAAATTTCTTGTGAAGGTGTATTTTTCAGGTATGGTTAATTTATCAAAACAAACCGAAATTCTACTACCCTTATCAATACCATAAGCTTTGTAAAATTCATCTCCTATTTTTAACATCTTATGGCTTTTTCCATCGATGAGTAGCCATTGTGATTTTGCAGTAATTAGGGTCTCTCCTTTGAGATTTTCGATCTTAAAATCTCTATATGCAAATACCTTATTAAAGCCAACAGCATATGTAGAGACACGAACAGTTTCACCATGCTTAGGGTATTTCAATATCTTTATATGATACCTGGTTAAAACCCAAATTAGTTGGCTTTTCTTTAAATATTCTATGCCCATACCTATTTCTTCACTTTGCACCATTGCTGTATCTTGCAAATAGCTTAAAATTACTTCGGGAAATATATTATAATGGCTATCTACTTCATAACTTTGTACTAAATACTCTTTAGTTGTAATAATACCGCTCATCGTTCACGATTCCTTTCTTGAAATTATTTACAATAATATCATACATTTCTTAAGAATACCTGCTGAAAATAAATTTTTTCTTATGAACAGGTGAGATTTCTGCATGATCACCCTAATTTTCCATTTTAAAATGATTATTAAAAAGTAGTAGTGGTAAAAGCAGTTTACAAAATATATAATTAATATATAAATTTTTTAGTTATTCTTGGAAGTTTCAATGGAGGTGCTTACATGAAAAAATCAAAATGTTTATTTGTTTTTATTCTCTTCTCTTTAATACTATTTGTCGCCCTGCCAGTCCATGCTGAAGAAGATTTAAGAATCGTCAACTGGAGTATCGATTCTAAACTTAAGGATAATGGTGATTTAGAAATTATCGAGGATATTACTTTTTTATTTGAAGATCATTTTAATGGTGTTTTTAGAGAAATCGTTTTAAATAACACAGGAGGAGTAGATAAGGTTAAGGTATCAGAAATCCTTAATGGAAACCCTATAGAGTTTACACAAGTATATGATGGAAAAAAGGGAGATGAAAATATCTATCAACTCATTGAGGATGAAGGTACATCTACTATTCAAATCTTTTCACCATCTAAAGATGAACAAAAGACCTTTCGCATTAAATATACAGTAAAAGATGTATCAGTAAAGTACAATGATACTGGGGAATTATACTATCAGTTTATAGGTAAAGAAAACGAAACGCCTATTGACTCTTTTACAATTAAGATCCAACTTCCTCAAAGGATCAATGAACGAGTAAAAGTATTTGCCCATGGACCAACTAATGGAATTATTGATTTTCAAGGTGATAACTCTATACTTGCCCAAATTCGGGAAGTACCTGAAAATACATTTGTAGAAGCTCGTGTGCTTTTTCCTATAGAATTTATTCCAAACTCTACTAATATCATCAATGAAGATGCCTATAATGCTATAATGGCTGAAGAAAGATCCTACGTTGAAGAATTAGAAGCTAAAGAAATCCGGAAGGAAAAGCAAAAGGAATTTATAGGTAAATATACGCCTTATCTTACTGGACTTTGGGCATTAGTATTGAGCTTTTTTATGTTTAAATATAGAAGAAGGAAAGAATCTATAGAAGATTTAAATTACAAGTCTTATCCAGATTCCGTTCCACCAGCTATAGTTGCTCAGTTAGTTTACAACATGATCACTACCGATACCATTATGGCAACTATTTACGATTTAGCTCGACAAGGTTATCTTTCAATAGAGGAAAAGAGTAAATACGCTACAAATAATTTTAAGTTCGAAAAATCTAATAAATCTACTTATTCACTTTCACGGCATGAGAAGTTCCTAATGGAATGGCTATTTAATACTATAGGAAATGGACAAAAGATAGAGACTAAGGATATTAGTAAATATGGTAAAAACAATCCTACAGAATTTAGTAAAGACTATCATGAGTGGGTAAAAATCGTCCGTGAAGAGACTAAAGAAAAAGGGTACTACGATGAGAGTAGTAAAGCTTTAGGTGTTATTTTATTCATTACGGGCTTAATTGCCATTATTGGTGGTATCATAGGCATGGTTTTTGAAGCGTATTCTGGTATATTACTCTTGATTCTGGGTATAGTTGGTATTATTTATGCCATTATACTCCTTACGAGGAAATCCGACTATGGTTTTGTACAGAGGAAAAAGTGGTTAGATTTTAGGAAGGATTTAAAGCAAAGAAGTAAAACTTTGGATATAGATCAGCTCCCCCTATCCCTTGATCAATCATTAATATACGGTTTAGTACTGGGATTAGGAGTGAGTACGTTGCAAATTTTTCAGCCTTTTGTATCAGAAAATTTCGTGCCTAATTATTGGATATACTGGATGTTTTTTAATAATAATAGTGGAAAAAATGCATTTGAAGAGAGCTTAAATCATTCCTTTGATAATTCAACTTCTTCAATAGGTACTGGTGGAAACTTTACCGGTGGCGGAGGAGGTGGAGCTGGCGGAGGTGGAGCAGGTGGGTTTTAATTCATTCATATTGATAAATATTTTCACCTTAAACAAATAAATTGATAAAAGAAAGAACCGTCACTCTAGAGAATCTATCTCCTGGTTGACGGTTCCACTAATGCCATTTTCACATACCTATTTCAACACCTGATTTCAATTTAACCTTCAGTTTATTATCAAATACCGTAACTTTTTCAATTAATCTATCGAATTAATTGAAGGTAAACCATTTTCTTATTTCCATTTATTAATTTACTTATAATCTATAGGTGTTCCCAAATATTCAAATCGTTTGTAACTAGGATCTATTGAATCAAAATATATCCATATGGGCGCATAATTTAATTGTGGATGTGCTACAAAAAATTCATTATCCCCATAAACAATCGCTTCAAGTGCTAATGGCAATTCGCGCCTAAAGATCGTATTACGTATCGAGTTCATAATGGAACCAAAGTCTCCTATATAAACGTATATATAGAGAAATAGACCTGAGTTAGAATTTCTCCATTCTCCCAAAACCTCATCTCTCATACTCGTAATTTTGTCGTATGCAAACTGTAAGCCTATGGTTAAAAATAGTTCAGCTGTTATATCTGAGTGTGTCAATGTATATTTTCGTCCTAGTATTGGTTCAGTCGTTGTTACTCCTGGTCTAAATTCCACATAAAGCTTTTGAGGATCTAACCTTTCCATATATTTTCCCCCATCACCTTTGTTATTTTCCTGTTTTGAAGCAGTCATGGATGTAGCTTTGTTCTTTGAACAAAAAAAATTGTTTTCTAGTACATTATATTGTGTTAGAGGGACTAGGTTACTAGTTTTTAGGGACACTTTCAATTTATTACTATTTATATCATATTATTATCTATACTTCTTTTTTATTTTTTTTTGCAAAGTTCCCTTGACATAAGTTGCAAAGCAAACTATACTAATATTGTAAAGTAAACTTTGCAAATGGAGGTGGCTGATTGAAATCTAAAATTGCTGAATTACGAAAGCAAAGAAAGATCTCTCAACAAGAACTTGCGACAGCTGTAGGTGTAACACGACAGACCATCACATCAATTGAAGTAGAAAAGTACACTGCATCTTTAGTTTTAGCTTATAAAATTGCAAGGTATTTTGATATGGCAATTGAGGAAATATTTGATTTTTCAGACGTGGAGGTATAATTATGGAAAATTTTAAACATGTGGTCAAACATCGTCTCATTGTTTCTGTGGTTTATTTTCTTATTGTGCTATTGTTAATTGTTCTTTCGGCAACCTTCGGAAGAAATAGTGGATTTCCATCATTCGCTCAAGGTTTTGGTGAAGGGTTTGGAACGGGTATTGGCGCGATTATGGTCTTTTTCATAGCTAAGTATGCTGGTGCGCTAAAAAGCGAAGAGAAACTAAAGGCGCTGTACATTGAAGAGACAGATGAAAGGCTGCAATACATTCAAGCCAAGGCTGGCAGTAGAGGCATTGATATCTCCATAGCATGTCTTGCTTTGGCAATGTTAATAGCTAATTATTTCAATCCGATTGTATTTCTTACATTACTTGGAGCTACGATGTTTGTTACCTTTGTGAAATTGGGACTAAAAATCTATTATAATAAAACAGTTTAAAACTTTTAACAGGAGTTGAAAAATTGTTGAATAGAGAAATAACAGGGAATTCGCACTCTGTATAGGGGCTGTAAAGTATATTGAATGACATATTGGGATGGTAACTTATCTCTCCTAAAAAAGGGAATGGAAAGTCATCGTCCCGATATGCCTTCCTCGTATTAGCACCAAACGTAATCATTTTCAGCTAGTTCCTACTTATATGCATTTAGCTATATAATCTACTATGTTTTATTAAAAAATAGTTCATATAGGATTACTCATAGCAACTTTCTTTCACATAATTTACTAGTTCATATATATTCTTTTTATCTGTAAAATCTACTGGTTTATCAATAGCAGCTAGCATACCTACGCCATCTTCCGTAGGATTTTTATCGTTTTGTAGCTTTTTCTTCAACATAGAAATAAGTAATTTATCACCTTTTTTAAGTTCACTAAAATTGAAACCACCTCTTAGATAAAATCTAGTAATCGTATTTCGTTGTTCCTCACTAAAATTTGCTTCCCATACCTTGTTTACATCTTCTTCCCTAGGAGGTGTAGCTCCTGTTGCAAAAACGATTACTTTCTTATCTTTAAGGGCTTCATAATTATTTTTAATAAGTTTAAGTCCATTAATACCTATGGCATATAGCCCTCCCCCATAGATAATGACATCATAGGACTGGATATCTGATAGCTTCAATCCATTGTTTTCCATTAAATCACAATGAAGTTCTTCAGAAATCCACTGAGCATACTTTTTTGCAAATCCTGTTTTTGATTTGTAGATAACAACTGTTTTACTCATAATTATGTTCCTCCAATTCGGATTTTTATGGGTTTAAATATCTACATAAGAAGTATATAATAAGGAAACAGGTAATCACCTCCTTGATGTAGCTGCCACTTAGTGTTCTATGCTAGTATAATCACCTTGTAGCCAGCAAGATAACCTTCCCGTCTTTTTTATATCCTCATTAATCGCATTAATACCTCTATCATAAAGCTATAGAATATTTTTTGTGTTAGCCATACTTAAAATCCATTAAACGAATCCATGCCTGAATTGATATGATCCATATGGTTCATGCTATCATGGGCGAATGTATCTGATGGGTTGAATCCTGGTCCCTGTACATAACCTCCATGATCGAAAGGCGTAACGGCCTTAAGGCTCTCATCCATGGCCCATTGTGAGAAGTCTTGGAATTGATCTTGATGCATGTGTTCTATCTGTTGCAGATGGTACTGGGAAGTTTGAAACTCCTCAATTCCCTGAAAATTATAATCGTTGTTTAAGATTCCTTGAAAGAAGCTCTTTGTCTCCTTAGGCATATTGGAAAAAAATTCTTTTCTTTCATTATCTGACATATTAATTAAATTCTCTCTTACTTTACTGTTGAATTCATTGTAACTTTTTTTCATTTTACTTATTTTAGGCTGGTAATGAGCATATAACCCAAAGGATATTACTACTCCAACGCCTAATATCACTAATGGTTCGAACCACATACTACCGTTCCTCCTTATAATCGTAATAATTTTGATAAATACATATTATTATCTTCTTAGGGGTTTTCTTAAGGCTACAATGATAAATGTTGTTATAAGAACAAGTATCGTAATTGCAAAACTAAACTCCACTAGTTTTTTTGAAATAATAAAAACAATGTCATTTGATTTTTCTGATAATCTTATAGCTTTTAATAATATATAAAATACGATTATGTTGGTTCCTCTCCTAGATAAAGCCTTCTTCTTGATGTGAGGGGGCACTGGATGATTGAATACTGAAAATTCTATTTTTATTACTAATCTCGTCCACAGTATGCTAACTATCAATGCAGTAAAACATAAGAAGAAAGCCGTGAATTTATTAGATACCTTTTCATCAAACATTATTTTTATATAAGCGCATTAGCTATAGCAAGAATAAAAAACATAGGTATAAATCGTAAAGCGACACCATCAATGAAGCAAATGAGTTTCTTCAACTTACTTGGAGTACTTATGCATTCTTTTATTTCTGTCAATATAATCCCTCCCTTGTAATATGATGCTATTATCATTGAATTAAGATTATCTTTCAATTCACGTACGTAATAAAAACATATCATCTCTCCTTTCATCAAATTATCCTTAGCCTGCTAATAGTTTATCATGTTTTTCATGATTATTCATTAGATTTTCAAGTGGATATTTCTCTAATCATCAACTGCAAAATGTATATATAGGCCTCTTGGTTTTATTTAGATCGTGAACCTTAAATTATCGAGCTATAAATCCGATATAGGAGGTGATAATGAACTATTGGTAGAAAGGTGAATCAAATTGAAGGATTATTATAAGATTCTAGAAGTAAATTGTGATAGTTCTAGGGATGAAATCAAAAAATCATATAGGAAATTAGCTAAACAATGGCATCCAGATGTAAACAAACGTGAGAATGCTCACGAAAAATTTGTAGAAATAACAGAAGCTTACGAAATACTTATTAATGATTATAATAGAGAACAATATGATGCTATAAGAAATAGTTCGCATTATTCACAAAAGGATAATGACTTTAGCAGAAAGCAACAAAACGCTAGGCAAAAGGGTAAATATTATTCAACTATTTCTTTTGAGGAGTTCTTACAAAAAGCATTTGAAATATTTGTAGAAGTCGGAAAAACCACCTTATATGGAGAAGATGAATTCAATAAGAGTTTAAAATTTAACAATTACCTTAAGATCGGGGTAAAGGGTTGGTTGTCTGTTCTACTTATTATATTAACTTTTACTGGGGTGTTAGCACCTGTAACGATTCCTATTCTACTTAGAATTAATCTGATAGATGATAAAAAAGAAAAAATTGTTGGCATAAAAAACATTTTTATAGGCATGTTTATATTTGCAGGTGTATTTTTAGGAGTAATTTTAGGCTTTTATATAATTTGCAATTTAGAAGATGTTTTTTATTATACGTATTATTTATTCACTGATTTTGTTAGTATACTTATTTTATTGATCATTATTGCTATTATAGTAGGATTTCTAAAAAACAATGAGAAAATTGATTTAAGCTTTACTAATTTCATAGACTATATAGAAAAGAAAGGATATGGTATAAAAGATTTTAGTGGTTTGTTTTTTTGGATATTATCTATATTTTTTACCTTCCTTGCAGATAATGAAGAAATTAGTCCAGTTATGAATTTAATTGCTGCCGGATTATCACTATTTTTCTTTCCTATGGCTATATTCTTTTGGTTATTTATGTCAAAATACAAGAATTTTTTCATACGTTTATTAACTGGTATCATATTTTTCTTTATCACAGCATTTATTATTATTAATTTTGATTACTAAATATACATATTAGATGCTTATTGGTGGGATGCCATAGTTATATGTAAACTCATTACCTTGATGAGCCATGATTACTGTACCTACACATGAAACAGAGTCAACAATTAGATACGTGGAGTACATATAGGTGTTTCCACCGTGTCCAAGAGCATGCACGCTATATTCATGAGACCAAAAACTATGATTTATATAATCAACTTCGGTACAATTAAATATAATATATTAAATATTTTTTACTATTTTTTAACAATTATAGGTTGTCATTCTACTGATTTGTGATAAAATGACAGTAACATCTTTATACAGCATCACTATCACCATAGTTTCAGCTAGTATATAGATACAACAATATCTATTAGGAGTGACCTATCTTGGAAAAAGAAAAAAATGTAACATTTAAAGAAGTAACTGCAAATCCTGCTCCACTTGGTTTAATGGGGTTTGGTATGACAACAATCTTATTGAACGTACATAATGCAGGCTTCTTTGAATTAAATGCAATGATTTTAGCAATGGGAATATTTTATGGTGGATTAGCTCAAATTATTGCGGGCATCATGGAATTCAAAAAAAACAATACATTTGGAACAACAGCCTTCACCTCATATGGTTTCTTTTGGTTATCCTTAGTTGCGCTAAACATTCTCCCAGTAATGGGGTATAGTAACGTATCAGATTCCTTGTCAATGGCTGCTTACCTATTTATGTGGGGACTCTTCACACTCTTCATGTTTATTGGTACATTACGTATTAACAAGGCCCTTCAATTTGTCTTTGGATCACTTACTATCCTATTCCTCTTGTTGGCAATTGCAAATTACACAGGCTCTGCGGTAATTCTAACAATAGCTGGATACGAAGGTATCATCTGTGGTTTTACTGCCATATATGCAGCTATAGCGCAAGTGTTAAATGAGGTATATGGAAAAATGGTCTTACCAATTGGAAACGTTGATTAATGAATAAAAAAATCACCGTAAAATTCAAGTCAAATGAGACAGTGGATGTGAAAGCATACCATAAAAACAACGGGGTAACCTGGTAATAACCCTAAAAGTTAGAGTTTTATTATGAAGCTTGGCTAGATTGAATTCGGTATTTAATTGAACTCAATCTGGCCAATTTTGTTTTTGAACATTATAGTTATATCAGTAGATATGAAGTTATATAAAGGAACGATTTTTTTGAGCCGAAAGTCTTGTCTTAATTCTGTTTTATTTTAATCAAATTTCCTATCATATAGTAATGCTGCAATCAGTACAACAAATATCGAGCCCCCATTATGAACCAAAGCACCTGTTGTAGGAGTCAACCATCCCATAAATGACATTAAAATTGCCACAAAATTGATAAATAGAGACAAGGAGATACTAAATTTTATGGTTCGAACTGTGGCATTAGAAAGTCGTTTCAGATACGGAATTTTAGATATGTCATCGCTCATTAAGGCAATATCAGCAGCATCAACGGCGATATCACTACCCATGGCCCCCATCGCTATACCTACAGATGCCGTCTTGAGGGCAGGAGCATCATTTACACCGTCTCCGATCATACACACAAATTTACTGGCCTGTTGCAATTGTACTATGTTCTGCACCTTCTCCTCTGGTAGTAATTCTGCTCGCACAGAAGTAATGCCTACTTGTTTTGCAAAATAATCCGCGGTCCTGCGGTTGTCACCAGTAAGAAGCATAGTCTGTGTACCCATACCATTCAACTCAGCGACCATCTCATTAGCCGTCGTACGTAATACATCGGAGAGACCAATTATACCCACGCAGAGCCCGTCTATAGCGGCTAAAACGGAAGCCTTACCTTCATTACGAAGCTTATTTAGAGTATCACTAACCTGTTGCACAATCTCAATTCCATTTTCCTTCAAATATTTCTCACTACCACAGAAAATATTTTTACCGCACACGTTAGCATAAATTCCTTTGCCAGCCTCCATACGAAATTCTTCTGCATCCATCAAAGTGATGTTTTTCTCCCTGGCATATGTAACTATTGCCTTCCCTAAAGGGTGTTCGCTACGAGTCTCTGCTGAAGCTACCAAAGAAAGTAAATTATTCTCTTTCATATCCGATTTGAAACATAAAATATCACTAACTTTCAGCTTTCCAAATGTAAGAGTACCGGTCTTATCAAAAGTTATTGTATCTACTTTCCCCATATTCTCCAGTGCCTCACCGGATTTGATGATAATACCATGCTTGGTGGCCTGACCAATAGCGGCCATAATGGCAGTAGGCGTAGCTAGAACTAAAGCACAAGGGCAAAACACAACCAGTATTGTAACACTACGGACTATGTCCTGCGTAACAATATACGTTACAATGGCAATCAATAATGCTACTGGCACAAGCCAAGTTGCCCATTTGTCTGCAATGCGCTGAATGGGAGCTTGTTTGTTTTCTGCATCCTGAACCATTTGGATCAGCTTTTGTAAGGAACTATCTTCACCAACATTAGTTGCTTCTATATCGATTGCTCCAAAACGGTTAATCGTGCCACAGAAAACATTATCACCAGCTTCCTTATCTACAGGCAGTGACTCGCCTGTCATAATTGCCTGATCAACCGATGTATTTCCACTTATGATTGTTCCATCAACTGGAATAATTTCTCCAGGAAGAACTCTCAGAATATATCCCACTTTAATTTCATTTACATTAATCATTTGTTCTTTCCCATTATCAATCCGACGCCCTTGTTGGGGAGCAAGGCTGATGAGTTTCTTTAGGCCCTTTTTGGATCTTTCAGCGGTTTTTTCCTCCAAGATCGCTCCAATGGCCATAATAAATGCGACTTCACCTGCAGCAAAGACATCACCAATGGCAACGGCGGCAATCATAGCTATGGAAATCAAAAGCGCAGAAGATATCTTGCTCATGCCTTTGTTGTAGATAATTCTCCATATGGCCAGATATAAAAGTGGTATCCCACAGATCACAACGGAGACCCAAGCTGGGTCAACGGGAGCTTCTATTTTCATTAACATAAGAATCAGGCTTGCAACCAGAAACACGCCACCTACTATGGTCATAAGTAGTCCCGTTAAAAAATCGTTTAATTTTTTCATTATAAAAAATCTCCTTTGCATTATTGGTAAAACAATAGTACAATTTATATGTTACCATACATATTGTTCATTATTATTATATGGCTATTTAATGCCATCTACAATAATCAAAATGTTCATTTTGTAAGTTACTGAACATTATTTTATATTTGTACAAGAGGGATTATTATGGATAGAAGACAACAGAGAACAAGAGACGCAATTTTCAAGGCATTGAGTACACTTCTTGAAAAAAAGCGGTATAACAATATAACCGTACAGGAAATCATTGATGAAGCGAATATTGGTAGAAGCACTTTTTATGCTCATTTTGAAACAAAGGACGAGCTGCTTAAAGCACTTTGCACGGATATCTTTAGTCATGTATTTTCAGATGAACTCATGTCTGAAAAAACACATGACTTTTCTGGTGGAAACAACGGTCTTGAAGCAAAGCTTACACATATCTTGCATCATTTAATAGATAGCAAAACAAACATTGCTGGTATTTTATCCTGCGAAAGCAGCGAACTCTTTATGAATTATTTTAAAGATTACCTTACGGAAATGTTCTCAAAATACCTCAGCGAAATAAGGGTGAATGCCCCGGCTGATTTTCTATTAAATCATCTCGTAGGTAGCTTTGCAGAGACAGTAAAATGGTGGATTGATAAAAGTTCAGAATACACACCTGAAGAAACAGTTGGTTATTATATTGAGATTAGCTATGCTAATAGAATTACAAATAAATAGGTACTCTTCTTTTCAACATGTTAAGATCAATCTCCTAGACTATAAAGATTAACTAGAAGAAGTCTTAAAATTGATTATACACAATGGAAAAGGTATTGAAATTAATGCTTTTTTGTTTCTAAATATAAAAACATACTCCTCCTTGTAGTAAATAATTTTATTATTTAAACTATCTACTACAAGAGGAAGCATATCAGAGTGCTATGGATCGGACCCTTTGTAAGTAACATTTTAAACTTAAGTCCCTCAGACTAAACATAATAAAAATCAAAACGATTCAAAAAACTTCCCCTTATAAAAATTTACATTTCCAAGTTTTTTTGCCGTCAGTCTGAATATAACGCAACCATCTGGGCATACAATGTCCTTGCTATACTTTCCATTACCACCGACGTTAACCAAATCTCCGCCACTTCTAACTGCCTCCATGATTGGGAACATAATCATCATTACTTTGGAGCAAATACCTTGTCCAACCGTATTTACAGGACAACCATAGGTGCAGGTATACTTATCTCCGATTTCTTCGCCATTTCGGCAATACCTCTCTGTGTGGTCACTGCCAAGAAACCCTATTACCTCAATTTCAAATTCGTACTCCTCATCATACCATTTTTTCATGATTAACCTCCAAATCAAATTTATCTATAACTTCGTTTTGGGCAAACTGCCATTATTGCCTTTTGTTAATTACTGATAGCAAAATCCACAGCTGCTCTAGAATGAATTTCAGTGGTATTAAATACTTCAATAGCTACATCATTATCATTAATAAGCAATGGAATCTCTGTACAACCGAGAACTACACCTGTTACATGCTCTCCTATGGCTTTATTTATTATATCAATATAGCTCTGTTTGCTTTCTGGCCTCAATATCCCTAGGATCAATTCATCATATATAATATCGTGTATAATCTGTCGATCTAACTCACTAGGAATTACAACTTCGATTCCATTTTTCTCTAGTCTTTCTCTGTAAAATGAACCTTCCATGGTAAATTTTGTGCCTAGCAATAAAACTTTTTCCACGTTTCTTTTGATAATCTCGTCACTTGTTGCATCTGCAATATGAACTACCTTCAACCCGGTATTATCCTCGATATCAGGTGCCATCAAGTGCATTGTATTTGTGCAGATGACGATAAATTCAGCACCTGCCCTTTTCAGATTCTCTACTTCATTTACCATTAGGTTTTTGAGTTTTTCCCATTCCCCTTTATGCTGCAATTCTTCAATTTCATGGAAATCAAAAGAATACAATAGGCAGTTGGCAGAATGGCAACCTCCTAGTTTTGATTTCACTGATTCATTGATTATCCTATAGTATTCAAGTGAAGACTCCCAACTCATTCCACCTATTAATCCCATTTTTTTCATTTTCTTCCCCCTTAGCTTTTTTATCGTTCTATCACGTTATGATAGATTAAGATCAAAAATAATCGTTTCTCCAGAGGTCACTTCTCAATTTTTCGCTATTTTTATCTTATCATATATTTAATAATAAATTAAAATATTATTATAATAACTCTTGCATATTACTTCAAGCAATTACATCGTTCTATTACAATCATTGGTACTAATGTTGGCCAACCAATCCAAGCACAGCCTAAAAATTTCTAACGACGAATAGTAGGTTATAATGAGTACGATTTTTAAGAAGCGGTTTCTTTTAATTCATTTGAGAACTTGCAGGTATAAACAGGGAAAGATATAATTGAGTAAACTCATTTAAAGGAGCTATTCAATATGAATTTTTACTTTGCACCAATGGAAGGATTGACTGGATATGTTTATAGAAATGCCCATAAAGCATATTTTAATCATATTGATAAATATTTTTCACCTTTTATTATAGCTAATCAAAGTGCACGTCTTAAAACAAAGGAATTAAATGATATTATTCCAGAAAATAATAAAGATATTGTATTAGTCCCTCAATTGCTGACTAATAATGCCAATGATTTCATTCATATGACTAAAAAGGTACAGACGTTTGGATATGATGAGGTCAACTTAAATCTCGGATGTCCTTCTGGTACTGTAGTTTCAAAAGGTAGAGGGGCGGGTTTTTTGAGTAAGCCTAAGGAACTAGACACGTTTTTAGAGGAAATTTTCACTCATTTGAGTATAAAGATATCTATTAAAACCAGAATTGGGAAAGACTCCCCTCATGAGTTTTACGAGTTAATTGAAATATACAATAAATATCCCCTTGAAGAACTGATTATTCACCCAAGAATTCAATTAGACTTTTATAAAAATAAGCCTAATTTAGCCATCTTTAAAGACGCCCTAACTTTAAGTAAAAATCCTGTTTGCTATAATGGCGATCTTTTTGCTGCTAAAGAATATGAAGCCTTTTGTTCTGATTTTCCTGATATCAATACGGTAATGATTGGTAGAGGTCTCATATACAACCCTGGATTAGCTATGGGCATTAAAACCAATACGAAATTAGATAAGAATTTACTTAAAGACTTCCATCACAGATTGTATGAGGACTATCAAAACATTCTCTTTGGTGATAAAAACGTGTTATTTAAAATGAAAGAAGTATGGTATTATATGATTGAAAGTTTTACAAATCATTCAAAATACGCAAAGAAAATAAAAAAAGCACAGAGATTAACAGATTACGATGAAGTAATTACTAGTTTATTTGCAGAGCAGGAAATTTCAGAGGATAGGTAATGAGTTTAATGATATTACCATTTAATTTCAAATTAGGAGGTAAATATGAGTCAAAAAATCTATGAATTTGATGCTATAATATTAAAAGTGCCTGATATTGATGGTGCATATATAGAGTTTCCCTATGATGTTCGAGAAGAATTTGGCAAAGGAAGGGTTAAAGTGCACGCTACCTTTGACGGCGAACCTTATGACGGCAGTTTAGTACGAATGAAAACACCTTGCCATATTATAGGCATACGTAAGGATATTAGAGCCAAGATTGGAAAGCAAGCTGGAGATACTGTTCATGTTACTATTCAAGAAAGAATCTCTTAAGTTGTTGAATTCAATAATTAAGACAATCAAACAAAATGCTTCCCTATTGCTCTAATACTCTTTAATCACTTAATTCTTTAATGTCAGGATATTGAGCAAGTAGTTTCTCGTTTGCTATTTCCAACTGTTTATAATACTCAGCATATGATGGACTTAACTCTTTTAAAGCTGGGATGAATATATCATTATATCCGCTTGCTCTGTTAAACTCTTTCATTAATAAAATAATTTTGCGTGCAGGTGATTTTTTATATGCATCCGATTGTTTATAAGCCAAATATTGTTCTAACATCTCCTTATTATTTGACAGAAATTCATCTGGGTTTTCAATAGATTTTTTTGTATTTTCAATCATCTCTGTTATTTGCAACGTACTAATGTCCTTAGTGTTATCAATTAAATATTCCTGCAAATCCTCTGGCAATTTAAGTGAGGGGGCATTATCCAAGAATGAAATTACTTTTTTATAAGCTAATTGCTGGCTATTCGTTTTAATAGGCTCATTTAAGAAGCGAGCAAAATGCAAACAAACAAATCTACCGTAATATCCCGGGAATGCATCCAATAGCTTTTCGGTAATTGTTTTACTATTTTCTATCATCTGCAATTCTGCACTTATTTCAGAATAACCCTTACCGCTTGCTAATTTATCCAGTATTGATTTCTTTCCTTGTTCTCTTTGTATATCTAGTTCTTTTTTTATAATAATATCTTGAAAATTTTTTCTTGATTCATCTTCTAGTAGCTGTTTAATATCTTCCGTACTGATACCAAGCTTTCTAAGAACAAAAATCTTGTTTAATTGTTCCACCTGACTATCAGCAAAATCTCTGTACCCGTTTTCTGAAATAGATGGAAATATTAATTTTCGTTCTATATAATACTCAATTGCTTTTTTTGTCAGTCCTGTAATTTGGGTTACTTCATTAATCAACATATTTATCACCTCTCTTAAAGTATAAGCTAACCCCCAAGGTGATAGTCAAGAGTTTTGTACCCAATATTAAATGACATTAGAGTGTGATAAACCAATATTTCATACTTCAACAAATCCTCGGCAACATAGCTCCTTCTAAAGGCCCTAGTATCCTTTTCCCTCCTATAAATGTCTCAATAAATACGGTAGGTGCACTTCCAATATTCACCAAACTTCCAATTATTTTTGCATCTTCACAGCCTTCACATTTTCTAATTTCTTTTACTATATTTTGTCCTTCATTTTGATCAACCACTAGAATCATACGACCTTCGCAGGCTAAGTAAAGGGGGTCTAGTCCGATAAGTTGATTCACGGAAACCATTTCTTTTTTTATGGGTATCTGTTCCTCTAATAAATGGATATCCATTTCAGCAAATTGTGCGATTTCATTTAAAGCTGTCGCCAGTCCTCCTCTTGTCGGGTCTTTCATCAATTTAACACTACTTATATGCTTTTCAAGTTTATCCATTACTTTAGTCAATGGCATACAATCACTTTTTAGATTGCCTTTTACTTTCATTTTATACCGTTCTATAGCTATAGTCGTACCATGCTCAGCTATACCCCCAGTGACAATAATGTTATCTCCTTTTTTAATAGGCTTTGGCTCATACCCTCTATTAATTATGCCAATTCCTGAAGTATTGATAAACAATCCATCAACTGCTCCCTTTTCTACCACTTTAGTGTCTCCTGTTACAATTTTTACCCCTGTTTCTTTACATATCTTCCCCATTGTATGAACAATCTTTTCAAGTAGATTCATAGGAAATCCTTCTTCAATAATAAAACCACAACTGAGATAAAGTGGCCTAGCTCCAGATACCACTAAATCATTAATCGTTCCACAAACGGCCAATTTACCAATGTTTCCTCCTGAAAAAAATAAAGGCTTTACTACAAAAGAATCCGTGGTAAAAGCCATTTTTCCTTGACTCACTTTAAACACAGAGGAATCTAAAGAGTTTACTAATAGCTCATTATTAAAATGCTTATAGAAGATTTCTTCAATGAGATGATTTGTATCCTTACCGCCATTGCCATGTATCAATTTAATATAATTATCCATTCTATCATTCCTCCTTATACTGGTAAGCAATAGCACAAGCTCCTTCTGTAGATATCATACATGGCCCTTGAGGGTGTAGAGGGCTACACCCTCTATTAAAAAGTGGACACTCCTTTGGAACTTTTTTTCCCAGCAAAATATCGCTACATGCGCATTTTGTCACTTGTTTTAGCCTTTTAATCTTTACGTCAAAATACTTTACTGCATCCAATCGCTCATATTTTTTATTTATTATTAAGGATGAGCCCTCTACCTTTCCAATCCCCCTCCACTCTCCTTGAGAAACTTGAAATACCTCTTTCATAATTTGATTAGCAGTAGGATTGCCCTTAGGTCTTACACATCTTTTATATAAATTCTTGAACTCTATTTTTTCGTTTTCACTAATCTGTTTTACTAAATGATGAATACCTCCCAGAATATCCAGAGCTTCAAATCCACATACTCCTGCTGGAATATGGTAATCATCTACAATAAATGTAAAGTAATTTGCACCTTTTATAGAAGCTACATGCCCTGGGCAAATCAACCCCTGTATTTGATTATTTGGCTGTTTGAACATGTAGTGCAAGATTGGACTCATGAGCTTTATGGATGAAAGAAAAAATAAATTATCTAGGCCTTTTTCAAAAGCAGTTTTTATGGTCAAAGCGATAATCGGCGCTGTAGTCTCAAATCCAACTCCAAGAAATACAATTTTTTTCTCTTTATTGTCCTCTGCCATTTGAATCAAAGCTAAGGGGGAAGTGATGATGATTACATCCTTTCCCTTGCTCTTTTCATCAAGCAAACAACTCTTTGTCCCCTTTACCCGTAACAAATCACCAAAGGTAGCAATAGTAATATCATTATGATTTAACAATTCAATTGCTGTATCAATATCTTCTTCATGAGTTACACATATAGGGCACCCAGGTCCAGAAAGTAGTTTTATTTTAGGAGACAATACAGACCTAATTCCTAATTTAGAAATCATTTGAGTATGGGTGCCGCATACCTCCATAATTTTCATTTCTTTATGAGTCATAGTATTGATTTCTTCAATTAGTCGTTTTATTAGCACTCTACTCATCTTTACTTTCATCCTCATGTAAAATGCACTTAAACATACTCGATAAATCATCAAAATACTCTCGATCCAATTTTTCAATTGCACAACCTGCATGGACTAATACATAATCTCCCAGCTTTGGCTCTTCAATTAATTGAATATTGACCACTATCTCTATATCTAAAATATTTACTGTTGCCAGTGCACTCGAAATATGGGTGATTTGTCCTGGAACTGCTAAACACATTTTAACTCTTCCCTCCTACTGCATCAGCTATAGCCAATTGCCCCACTGAAATGCCACTGTCATTAATTGGAATCTGCTGATTGTAATAAACTACAAAACCACATTCCTTCAATTTCCTTAAACAATCTAATAATAAATAATCATTTTGGAAAACGCCTCCACTTAGGACGACTTGTTTTATGCGATACTCTTTGCTTATTTTACAAACTAATTCCACCGTAGCATTGGTAATTGCATTATGAAATTTAGCCGAAATCACGCTATTAGGTACCTTCTCTTCAATATCTTTTAAGATGCCTAATAGAATGCTTTCATAATCCATTTGATATGTATTATCTTTTTCTATAATGGAGTACTCATAGCCTTCTTTAATAGAGGCGTCTAATATATTTTGTAATTCAATAGCTCCCTGAGCATCGTAAGTAATATGATGTCGTATGTTGAGCAAAGAGGACACGCCATCAAAAAATCTCCCCATGCTAGACGTCTTAAAACAATTGACTTGTCTTTCTAAAGCTTGTGTGACCAAATTTATGGCTTCTTCATCAATTCCTTTTAATACTTGATTTTTATCGTAATTGATGCAATGTAAATAGCTTAGGGCAACTCTCCATGGTTCTCGTATTGCCTGTTCTCCCCCTTGAATGGTTATGTATTTAAGATGGCCTACCCGTTCAAAATAGTCCCTCGTCCCAACAAAAAACTCTCCACCCCAAATGGATTCATCTGTGCCTAAACCTGTCCCATCGAAGATCACTCCAATAACCGGCCCAAACAGCTTATGCTCAACCATGCAGCTGACCATATGAGCGTGATGATGTTGTATATAAACTTTTTTAGTCCATGGATATTTAGAATGAATTTGCGATTGTAAATCAAAGGCCACCATATCTGGCGTAAACTCTAGTATTCTTTCTAAGTTATTTATTGCTTTTTCGTAGGTGCTATAGGCGTTAAGCTCCTTTAAGTCGCCTAAATATTGACTCATATACCCATAGCCATTTTTTGAAAGGCAAAAGGTGTTTTTCTGCTCTGCACCAGCAGCTAGTATTTCATGATTTATTTTCATATTAATAATATAAGGTGTATAGCTTCTAGCCCCTCTTATGATCATTTCCTTATGGTCCATCACCTTTACTACTGAGTCTTCCACAGGAATATTGATTCTGCGATTGTGAATCAAAAACAAATCTGCAATATTTCTTAAGGAGTTTATGGCTTTGTCATTTTCGTATTGAATTGGACCTCCACTGATATTTCCGCTAGTCATGACAAGAGAAGAAATCCCTTCTTTAAATAATAAACAATGCAAGGGGGTGTACGGAAGCATAATCCCTATTTTTTTCGTATTTGGTGCGATGTTCTCTGGTAATAGACTAGGCTCTCTTTTATTTAGAAGGAGAATCGGCCTTTTATTGCTTAATAATACCTGCTCTTCTTCTTTCGTCATATGAGCTAATTTTTTTGCCATCTCTATATCCTTTACCATAATGGCAAAAGGTTTGTGAGGTCGATTTTTTCGCTTTCTCAGTAGTTCTATCGCTTCTATATTCTCTGCTTGGCAAGCCAAGTGAAATCCTCCTAATCCTTTAATGGCCGCAATTTTTCCCTTATTAATAAAACAAACGCAATCTTTAATTGGATTGTCACTTAATAAATCCTTCCCCTTTGAATCTACTAACCGTAAAGAAGGTCCACATTTAGGGCAACAATTAGGTTGAGCGTGGAATCTTCTATTGTTCGGGTCGTTGTATTCTCTTTCGCAATCTGGACACATTTCAAAAGACTTCATGGTCGTATTGATTCTATCGTAGGGTAATTCCTTTACGATGGAATAACGCGGTCCACAGGATGTGCAGTTTGTAAATGCATAGCCATATCTAGGGCTAGAAGGGTTTAGAATATCACTAAGGCACTCAGCACATGTAGCAACATCGTGAGCAATAAACTTTACTTCGTTTTCACCTGAGGAACTTTTTATAATCTTAAACTCTTCATATCCCTTTATCTTTTTAGGAATTACTTTTACCTTTTGAATATAAGCAAGTTTAGGAGGCTCTTTTATGATTTTTTTCAAAAACGTCTTTATATCGGCACATTCGCCTTCTATATCTGCCACTAAAGCACTTCCTCGATTGCTCACCCAGCCATTTATGCGAAACTTTATCCCCTGTTTATATACATAAGGCCTATACCCTATCCCTTGGACCAGACCTTGAATCTCAAGAACATATCTTCTTTTTGAGGATTGACCTCTACACTTCAAAGGTCTCACCTTGAATACTCTTGATAATTGCACTCTGACCGCCTATATCTTCTCTATATATTTTAATAATAATTTCTCTTCCTGTGATATCTGAATTATAGAGCCTTAAATGCTCTAGTAAGTTTTCTTCATTTATATGGCTATTGTGATTTACGATTAAAGTAAACCCTTCAATAGTCTTTATTTTGTTTTTACTACAAATTTCTCTTAATGAGTCGGAAATCTTTTGTAATAAAAAAGTATCGTGCATCTTTACTGCCTCCTTACATCATAAATAAATTGGCGTATTTCTTTACATATGTCTATAAACTTCTCCTCTAAGCTCTCGCTGAGCACTAAACTAAAGTATATTTTTTCTACTTCAATTCCTACAATATAGCCCCTAACGGATTTTTTATAATTTTTTAATAAAGTGATTAAATTGGGTTCATGCTGGGAATATATAGGACAAAGTTCTCTTGTCAATGCTTCTTCAATAGGCGTAAAAGTAACTGTGCCAGGAGTTATATTAAAATATGTTGAGTCAAAGATGAGCAGCAAATCTCCATCATCAATTTTACTTAAAGCGTAATTGGTATCTGTTTCTGCAAAGATCACTTTTATTTCTTCTTTTTCTAATTCTGATGAAAGCTGCTCTAAAACCTTACTACCTATGCTGTCATCACCCATTATCCTATTGCCTATAGCAATACATTTCACCTTCATTTTAAACAACTCTAATTTCAACACGAGAAGTGCCATGGCCAAATACATGGGTAGCGCAGGAGACACATGGATCGAAGGATCGAACTATCCTGCCGATTTCTACTGGGTTTTTTATATCTTTAATGATTGTGCCGATTAAGGCCTTTTCCACAACTCCTTTATTTCCATTAGAATCTCCTGGGGAAAGATTCCATGTAGTAGGAGTAATAATGCCGTAATTCTTAATGCCACCATCTTCAATAGATACCCAGTGTCCTAATCCTCCTCTTGTAGTATCAATTAGTCCTTTGCCTCCAGCCTTTTGAGGAAACACATACCTTTCCTGCTGCGCAGGATTCAAACTTATTCTCCCTAGCAAACCTTCCATAATTTCTATAATTTTTTTAGCTTCTAAGACTCTAGCAATAATTCTATCCATTGTAGATATACCTTTAGTATATTCACCACTTAAAACCATTCTAGCCAATGGCCCCACTTCCATAGGACGACCCTTATACCTTGGCGCTTTAATCCAGCTATACGCCTCTTCTTTATATGCATCTTCGTCTACTGTTGGATCAAATGGCATTTGTTCTACCCTATTTGACTTGTACCACGCTCGGTAAATATTTTCTGTTATTTCATTAGGTTCAAATTCTTTTTTCTCCCCATCAATGGATATCTTAGGTCCTACGTAGAAGAGTTCCTCTGAATAAGTATCAAATACACCATAGGACATGAGGTTTTCATAGCCTTTTCCATTATGGAAATAGTCTGGATAGTATTCGCAAATAGTGTATAGATCAGAAATCATTCTACTTCCCACAAACTTTTTAATACGTTTTAAGATCGATTTAATTTTTATGAACTTCGAAGCATCTAGATTGGTCGTCACTCCACCTACAAATATTCCATGGTTGTGAGGTGCTTTGCCTCCTAGGACAGCTAACATCTCATGAGCTAGACGGCTATATTCAATGGATTGAAGGTAATCCTTAGATAATTCTCTATTTACATTTTCAGGTAATCTATAATCATTATGAGTTGCCCCATATAAGGGTTGGATTTCTGGGCCCTTAACAAAATCAGGCAAAGTATATTGATAAAAATGCCTTAAATGATTCTGTAAAAATTCACATCCGTGCATAAAGTCTCTTATCATTTTATCGTTTTCATTTGGTCTAATCTGTAATATATCTTCTAATGCTATTGATGAGGCCATTGAGTGTGCTGTAGAACAGATTCCACAAATTCTTTCTGTAAAATATATAGCATCTAAAGGAGGTCTACCTTGTAGCATTTTTTCAAATCCCCTAAAAAGCATACCACTGCTTTTCGCATCGACAATTTTGTTGTTCTCTACTTGTACTTGTATCTCAAGAAATCCACTTATTCGAGTAATTGGATTGATTGTTATTTTACTTCCCATAGTTTCCTCCAAAAATACTTAATACCTTACAAAAGGTTCCATCCCATCTGGAAAACGTTCATGGGCACAACCGATACAAGGGGTATTATCCTCAATAGGCCAATTAACATAACCATTCCATTGCCTTACAGGGCAATCTGTTCTCGTTATAGGCCCTCTACAACCTAGTTTGAACATGCACTCAGGGTCTCCTAATTTAGTTGCAAAGATCTCTCTCTCAAAATAAGATCTCCTTGTACATCTATCGTGAATGGTTATACCATAAAAGATAATGGGTCTATTTTTCGCATCTAGTCTAGGTTTGCCAAAGGCCAAAATACTGGCTATCGTTCCAATAGCCCAATCGGGATGGCTAGGACACCCCGGTACCCTAATGATTTCTCTATCTATAAATTCACTGACGCTTACGCTCATGGATGGGTTTGGCTTAGCGGCAGACGGCCCTCCGTAAGAGGCACATGTCCCCACTGCTATAACATATTTTGCTTTTTCGCCTGCTATTCTAACAGCTTCCATGGCAGTTATTCTTCTCCCTTGATAATTCGCAATAATCGTGTAAAGGCCATTATCCTTAGTAGAAACAGCACCCTCAACTACTAGGATGAACTCTGTTTCTAAAGTCTCTAAAAACTGAATGTATGCTGCTTCACCTTCTTGAGCCATGAGGCTATTATTGTATTTTAAATCAACCATTTCTTGTAGCAAATAAATTACATCTGGGTTCTCTGCATTTAAGAGGGAGATAATATTCCCAGAGCATCCAGTAGCTTCCAACCAAATCAAACTTATCTTTTTACACCCTACACGCTTAACTTCCTCTATTGCTAGGCTAGTAACTTTTTTAGCAGTCATATCTTTTAAATCTGCAATCGGGCATTTAGAAGATCTTTTATTCAAACGATCACCTCCCCTTCTAAGACTGCAGGACACCTACTCGAGGCAAATTTCTCAGTACCTCAAGGTTGCCACCATGGCATCCATTAAATTGCTCACTTAAGTCCTGCCCTGCATACAATCTAAAGTGGGTTCCACCTCCCCAGGTGGCTTCTAAACTCACATCATATACGATTCCATTTACAGCTACATAGGCAAGTTTTCCATTTGACCCATCATACTGTGATAGTTCTTCAAGTGTAAATACTCTTTCTTCCATAAGCTGATTTTGCTGTGTTTTTTGATTAAAATTCTTTTCTTCATTGTGTATATAATAGTACTGGTTCTTCCAATAATTAAGACGCATTCTTTCTTTATATAGTTGGTTTTCATAAAATGTCCTTTGATACAGGTTTCTACTACATGTAATCATATATTTGAAATATTCTATATTTTGATATATTGACGATAATACTGAGTAGTAGTGACTATATTCGTTCATTTAACCCTCCTAATATTCAATTCCTTAAATTATATGCCAGTGAACCATTTTTATTAAAGAAATCGAAAAACGTTTCTGCTGATTGGAATAGCGGCAATCCAATTCTATCGAAATCGGTATGCTATCCTACCTGATATGTCTGAATATTAAAAACCACTGGTCAAATTGGAGTACACCTCCAAATATTAGTTTGTTTGTCTAACATTTGGGGTGCACTTCATTAACCAGTGGTTTTTAATGTGGAAGAGAATGCACTTATACCACCCTTCCCTATCCAAAAAAACTTAACTGTTCGTATTTTTGCTCATTAAGGTATTTTCGTTTAATAAAATCGATGTCCATATTCTCCCCATAATATTTCCCCTTACAGGTAACAAAATATTTAGCTCTTTTTATTACACAGCCGGTTTTGCACAGGGCCTCATAATTAAGAAAAGCGACTTTTCTCTCCTTAATGATTCTTCTAGCTGAGGTATGACCTACTCCAGGGATTCGAATCAAAAGCTCTAGAGGAGCTTGGTTAATTTCTATAGGAAAGAGATGAAGATTGTTTAAAGCCCAGTTCATCTTAGGGTCAAATTTTGTGCTAATGGATTGACTTCCTCCAATAAAGATATCTTCTGATGTAAAGTTATAAAACCGTAGGAGCCAATCTGCTTGGTATAGTCTATGCTCTCTTAAAAGGGGTGGAGTCGTTTGTATAGAAGGCAATGTAGAATGGCTATTCACAGGTACATATGCTGAGTAATACACTCGCTTCATATTGTATTTATTGTAAAGATATTCAGCACAGGTAAGAATTTTATAATCCGTATCCTCTGTAGCGCCAATAATCATTTGAGTGGACTGACCTGCAGGAACAAATCTCTTATAATGGACTAAAGCTTTCTTCTCATCTTGAGAAAGCAAAAGCCGATTTCGAATCTCCTTCATTGGCGCAATAATAGAGGAGTGTTTCTTTTGTGGTGCTAATTTTCCCAAGGATTCCTTTGTAGGAAGTTCAATATTTACGCTCATTCGGTCTGCAAGATATCCGCATTGTTCAATAAGTTCTTTATCTGCTCCTGGAATGGCCTTTACATGAATGTATCCATTAAAATGATATTTTTTTCTAAGGAGTAGTAAGATTTTGTGAATGTTTTCCATGGTTTGATTAGAGCTCTTTTCAATGGCAGAGCTTAAAAACAAACCTTCAATATAATTTCTTCGATAAAATTCTATTGTTAATTTGGCCACTTCTTCAGGCATAAA
This sequence comes from Alkalibaculum bacchi, assembly GCF_003317055.1. Taxonomy (NCBI): domain Bacteria; kingdom Bacillati; phylum Bacillota; class Clostridia; order Eubacteriales; family Eubacteriaceae; genus Alkalibaculum; species Alkalibaculum bacchi. The sequence goes on along the minus strand of NZ_QNRX01000015.1, from coordinate 2,015 downwards.
GGAGGCCCTCTCTACATCATTGGTAGCTTTATTAACACAGTAAACACAATCGTAGACACAACGATTGGTCATAAGAATTTTTAGTAAGGAAATACACCTTCCATCAGAAGACCACGTATGGCATATTCCAAAAGATCTCGAATTGCCAAGTCTACCTTCACCCCTATTACGCCTTTCGACACCACTAGAAGAACAGGAAACATCGTATTTAGCAGCATCAGATAAAATCTTAAGTTTTTTCATAATTTCTTCCAAAATCCATCACCTAGTAAAATTATACCAAGAATGAAACATAAAATCAAACATGTGTTCGATATTTTCAATAGTTTAAGAGTTTAAGAGTTCGTCTTTTACATTAAGTTTAAGTGATTAGTTATCTTTGATGGTATTTTAAATACTTATAGCTCAACTCAATACTTACTCCAATAATAATTCCTATTAAATAACAAAGAAGATCACTCCACAAAAATCCAAATCCTAGGACGAGCCCTCCTAAGGTTGTTTGTCTTATTGCATCTATCCATGGGGCGTGATATAGCTGACTAATTTCTATTAAATAACTGAATATAATTGAAAGTAAAGCAACACTAAGCGTTTTTATTTTAGTGAATAAAAATCCCATCATTAGAAATACCATTAAAGCCCATAATACATCTCCCCCATAATCACTTATAATCTGAGAAAGTAAATTTGTATATCGCCTTGTACTTAATCCCATAATCATAACCAAGATGATCATTAAACTATATATAATTCTATTTCTTCTCATAGTAATTTATTGATTCCTCCTGAAAAATGCGCCATGTAGTTGCTTACAATATATCATATTTTATAAGAGTTGTTTTGGAAAACTAAATGCACTGTAGGGCATATTAACGGAAATTATGATCCAACCAAATGTATAGATATTGATCCCTTATGTATCTATGATTTGCCAGATATTGCAGAGGAAGACTTTATTGACTCAATAGCTTAAAGAGAATTAAAAAGGCGAAAAAATGGATCCCAGTCACCTCAATCAATCACAAGTTTTACCCTACCAACAATGCCACCTTCAAGCATAACCTTAATTCCATGAGGGTGGGTTGGTGACTTGGTTAGGATTTTTGTTACAGTACCTTCTGTTAATTTTCCTGAGCGTTGATCCTGTTTTTGAACTACTTGGACTTTTGCACCGATTTTTATATTATTTCTAATGGATGTATCCAATCCTTCACCTCCCCTAAGAAATATTTTATTGATAGTATATAGTTATACTGTAATTTCTTCTTAACGTAACACTTTAGCCCATGAAAAAGGCCTTTATTTTCAAGACCCTTAGGGTTTCTGTTATACTTAAGATACTAATATATTAAATCTTGATATTCTACATTTTTATTCATCTCTGCTTTTGCAAATGGACAGAGTGGAGTAATTTTCTTATGTTCTTCCCTGGCTAAATTAACCACCTCCTTTAAAAGGATCTTTCCAACGCCTTGCCCTCTTAATTTATCCGAAACCTTTGTACTATCTATGATAATAATCTTACTTCCTGCATTGACATAAGTCATCTCCGCTAGTGAATTTTCTGAATTTCCAATGTAAAATCTATTCGTTCCTCTATTAATAGTAAACAATCTACGCACCTCTTTTTATATTCTCATTGGCATGTCAATATAAAGACAGATAATATTCCTATAGTATAAATTCTATCATACGCCTACATTCATTAACATAATCAAAATCACCCATTTTATTATACCACGTAATACCAATGCCGTTTACTAAATAGATTATGGCCTCAACAGTGCTTTCCGGATCCATCTTAATGCTCATCTCTCCAGCCTCTTGAGCTTTTCTGATTAAATATACATATACTTTCCACATATGGCATATTGGGACGGTAACTTTTATATCCTAAAAAATGGCGCAGGAAGTCACCGTCAGATTGTGTGAAAATAAGCTTTTTATGCCACGTTTGGACACGATAATATTACATTTTGAACCCATTTTTGTTTGTTTTTGGTGATATTCAA
>NZ_QNRX01000014.1 GCF_003317055.1 Alkalibaculum bacchi | reverse complement strand
TGACATAACTACACCTCGAATTTCGACTTTTATAACTATATTATACTATATTTTTACTATTTGAGGTGTAGAAACCTTTGTTTTCACACAGTCTGCCGTCCCGATATGCCAAAAAAATGGCGCAGGAAGTCACCGTCAGACTGTATATGGCATATTGGGACGGTAACTTTTATATCCTAAAAAATGGCGTAGGAAGTCACCGTCCCGATATGCCACCGTCCCGATATGCCAGATTTTCTACATTGCAATAATTTGATCTGAACAGCTTTTGGCGTTTCTAAGCTTGATCCCTAGTATTATGAAAATAACCCCTGGTATAATCTCTGACAATATTGCTCCATAAAAATCCAGATTCTAAGACAAGGCCATTTAGTGTAGTTGCTCTTAGATTATCAATACATGGGGCATGATAGAACTGGCACCGCTCTCCAGATGAATTTAAATATATGAAGGTAGATAATAATGAAAAAGACTTCACACTTTACGAGTAAATTCTCATAAACTATGAAGCCCTTTTATCACTGTGATAATAAATTATTTGATATTTATGTTTTGGTATTTGTATTTGCTTTATATACCTTTTTTATCGCACTATTAGTAGTAACAATTTCATTAATAAATTTTTTCTGTTCTTCTTTTGATGTTGGTGATGTAATTTTTTTAAATATATTTTCCATTTTATCATAATCCTTCATAAATGAATCCAAGCTTGCATCTATCATTTCCTGCTCTGTAATATCTGAGAAATCTACGTAATAACCGGCTATTTGAGCTAGATACTCTACAAAAACCCTTTGAGTCCTACCATTACCCTCCCTGAATGGGTGAATTGCATTTAATTCCCCTAAATAATATGACAAACGCTTAATTACAGAATCTATCGATACCCCTATTAAATAATTTTCATGTTTTAAATTCTCAAATAACTCTTGTAACAGTTTATCAACAAACATGTAATTACAAAACTGAGTTCCCTTTGAGATATCTACAGTTCTCGTTTCACCAGCCCAATCGTATAAATCACGAAATATATGCTTATGAATATCTTTTAAGTGTTTAACATCCATATTTCCTTTAACAACCTTCATCTTCAAATCTAATATTTTAATAGCAGTAATCTGTCTTTCAACCTCTTCAAGGTGATCTTCATCTTTAATATTCAATTTATTTCTTAACACATAACTATTTGGATAACAATATTTATTATCCCATTCATATTCATAATAATGACTCATAGCTGTCACCCTTATTTTTGAGTATGTTTCTTAATCAAATCTTTAATTAGTTGCTCGGATGATATTTGCCCAGTTGCACATCGATGTAACATCTTAATTTCATTAGTTTTTAGCTTTAATCCTTCCAGAGCCATTGTACCTTTGACCTCACGAACCTTTTGTGCAGATGTTCTCATAGTATCAATCCTTTCTTATAATTATTATAACATATATATTAATTGTAATCATTATTTTAAAACAGTCGACGATTGCTGCGACCAATGCATCGCCAGCTCCAATACTAGAATGCACTTCAATATTTAATCCCGCAACTCGAATAACCCTTTATTCATGTAAAAACAATGCGCCTTTGTGTTTTACCATAGAGATTAGTTTTCTATAAGCAGGTAGCTCTACACCTGGGCAAACACTACCTGCCGAATAATTCTATTTAAGAACGTATCATTATTTTCTGCAACATATGCTTCAATACCTGTTGTATCATAAATCAACATAGAAGCAAGATTCTTATCAATACGCTCACATATGAGTTCAGTGAGATCAACAAATTCATGAAACGGGTTGACTAAGGAATATAAAATTAAAAGTAGGAAGAGGTTTAATCTTAACAACCTCCCGTACAAAACGCTTTATTTCCTTAGTTTCTCTTTCCTCATTTTTTAGGGATTCCTCAGCGCAAGCTAATAACTCATATTCTCGACGTAATTGTCCCTTTAAGTCCTCATACTTATTCTTATTATCATTACTCATTAAAAAGCTAAAGACCCTTGAATGCTTTAATTTTTTAAATCCTTCTCTAGTTTTTCTATATTGAGCTTAGTTACTTTAACTTCATTTTCTAAAAATATTCTTGCATCAGGTGCTTTTTTATGGAAGCGAACTGCAAAATTTCTCATTCCCTTTGCAATGGCAGTAAGTTCTTTTAAGCGCTGCTCAGCTTCATTGCATAATATCTTGCTCTTTCATAGATGTAGTTTGCTTGGCTACTGCCGTTTATGGCAAGATTGATGTGGTACATTGCTTTTTCGATATCATTATTCTTTTCATATGCACGTGCAGCTAAATAATTAGTATATGCTTTAATATCATGATTATATGGAACATAGTCAAGACTCTCTTTTGCATATTTCAGCGCTTGGGATAATTATATAATTTCAAATAAATAAGAGTTAATTGAGGCGATTTATAGGATATTCGTAACCTGGTAAGGATTGGTGTTGTTGAAGAAAAGCAATCATAGTTTTTTACATGAAGTCCATATTTTAATTATTCACGAAACTGTGTTAGACTATGCAGAGTGAAGAATTTTGGAGGAATATTATGATTACAGATATGACACAGGGAAATCCTACAAAGACAATAATAAAATTTGCCTTTCCTTTTTTAGTAGGTAATTTATTTCAACAATTATATAATATCGTAGATTCTGTCGTTGTTGGAAGGTTTATAGGAACGGATGCATTAGCGGCTGTAGGTTCTTCGTTTATGATTATGAACTTCTTTTCTTTTGTCATAATAGGATTATGCATGGGATCAAGTGCTGTGTATTCTTTTTTCTTTGGAAAAAAAGATTATGTAAGTCTAAGAAAATCCGTATTTATTTCCTTTTTTTCCATTGGGATTTTTACAATAGTTCTTTCTATCTTAATAATATTAAATACCAATAATATGTTGCTTTTAATAAAAACTCCTCAAAGCATACTTGAAGGTTCACAGGATTATTTAGAGATTATTTTTGGAGGACTTATATTTGTCTTTCTCTTTAATGCCTGTTCTGCTTTAATTCGGTCTGTAGGAGATTCTAAAACGCCCTTATATTTTTTAATATTGTCGGCAGCTATTAATATTGTGCTCGATTTAGTATTTGTCGTTGAATTCAATATGAATGTTGAGGGAGTAGCCATAGCAACTGTAATTGCCCAGGCTGTTTCATCTATACTATGTTTCATCTATGCTTTTATCAAAATACCTCTTATTCGATTGCACCGTGAGGATATGGTTTTTGATAGGGAAATATCTACTATGGTAGCGAAATACAGCATCCTTACCTCTTTACAACAATCGATTATGACTTTTGGAATGGTTTGCGTTCAAGGCATTGTAAATACCTTTGGTCCAGATACGATTGCAGCTTTTACAGCCGCTGGAAAGATCGATTCAATAGCCTACCTACCAGTTCAGGATTTTGGAAATGCATTTTCTACATACATAGCTCAAAATAAAGGTGCCAAAAATAATGAGCGAATACATGAAGGAGTTAAATCAGCTGCACGTACAATAATAGTTTTTTGCCTTGTACTTTCAACACTCATTTTTATAAACTCTGAGAATCTCATGAGAATATTTGTAAAAGCAAATGAGAGCAATGTAATAAATTTAGGCGTAGAGTACCTAACCATAATATCCGTATTTTATATGCTAATCGGCTTTTTATTTATGTTTTATGGTTATTTCAGGGGCATTGGAGCCCTAAATATCTCTTTAGTACTCACCGTTATCTCTTTGGGAACTAGAGTTCTTATGGCGTACGTATTATCTAGTATTCCTACTCTAGGTCAGCGGGGGATATGGTGGTCCGTTCCTTTAGGTTGGGCTCTTGCAGATAGCGTTGGACTTATTATATATAAGAGGTTGAAATGAACTACTTTGTAATTTTTTAATATATGGCGTATATCTCAATCGTTAACGCATAGAAATCTTCGTGCTTACGGTGCTCTAGATGACCTTAGTGCGCTTTGCGCACAATTTGAATTAATGATTTTGAATTGAGAATTAGGCCTTAGATTAAACTTTACACTTAAAAAATTTGGCATTCTTAATTCTGCATTAATTTTATCCTTATGGGTGTGTATGTCAATACCTCATCAACTCTATGAGATTGTATAAGGTGAATTTCTGATATCTCTATTTGAAGATTTGGTATTTCTTTCGAAAGGGTTTCTATATCTATCTTCTCATCTAGAATTACTTTTCTTCCTAGGGTGAGATGTGGTGTGTAGGGTCTGTCCTCCAATAGAAATCCGTTTTTACGTAATTTTCTGCTCAGCTCCTCGTATAAACGTTGGAGTTGAGCGCTTTCCTTAAATCCAATCCAGTAAATGTCTCCGCCTCTGCTCCTAAATTTGCCCAATATATCTAGTTCAATCACAAAAGGGTTCATGTCAATACTGTTCATTATCTCTTCTATTTTTATGATTTGTCTTTCATCTATTTCCCCTAAAAAGGCAAGGGTCAGGTGAAGGTTTTTTTTGCGAGTAAAATTGCCTTTTATTGAATTTTTCTTTAGTCTGTGAATTGTTTGACCAACTTCCTGTAGTATCTCTTCTTGAAAAGTAATTCCTAAAAATAGTCTCATTTTTATTCTCCTAAATAACTTATTGTTTCATTCTATTTTATTATTCCCTACTGATCAATATTTTAAAGTAGTTTTAAAGACAAATTATAAATAGTAAAATAAAATCTCTTTTACTGAAAAGGTTTGCAATAAATAGATATTTATTTCCAGTCAACTCAGTTTATGGTATTATAAATACTAGTTATAGAACATAATTCCTATAATATTTTAAAGAACGAATGAGGAGTGATACTATTGAAAATGCTTTATCAAGGAAAAACAAAAGATATATATGATAAAGGCGACGGCAATTACTTATTAAAATTTAAGGACGATGTCACTGGTACAGATGGTGTCTTTGATCCAGGTGCTAATACAGTTGGCTTATCTATTGAAGGAGCTGGTAGGGCCGGACTAAAACTTACAAAGATGTTTTTTGAAAAAATTAATCAAGCTGGAATAGCAACTCATTTTGTAGATGCAGACATTGAAAATGCCACCATGACTGTAAAACCGGCAGAAGTTTTTGGCAAAGGTGTAGAGGTCATATTACGCTATAAAGCTGTTGGTAGTTTTTATCGAAGATACGGAATGTATTGTGAAGAAGGGCAAGAGCTAGACTCCTATGTAGAAGTAACTTTAAAAGACGATAATCGAAATGACCCTCTTATTACGGATGAGGCTTTAGAAATGTTAGGAATTATGACGAAAGAAGAATACACTCTACTAGTTGATTTGACAAAAAAGATCGGAAATATTATAAAAGAAGAATTAGCAAAGAAAGATTTGGAGCTCTACGATATTAAATTTGAATTTGGTCGTGTAGGAGCAGATAAACACGTGGCTCTAATTGATGAAATTTCAGGTGGAAATATGAGAGCTTACCGTGGTAGCGAGTATATTGAGCCCCTTGCCTTAGAAAAAATCATGCTTGCCGAGTAACATAATAAAGTGCCCTTGGCTCATTAGTCGCTAGTCATTAGTCTTTAGTCACTAGCATTTGGGTATTCCTTTTGGGTCAAGATCCTTCGCTTACGCTCAGGATGACTGAGCTAGAAGTTAAGGTTAAAAGTAGAGCTTTCCTAATATATAAATATAATAACAAAACCTCTAAAATTAAATACTTTAGAGGTTTTGTTATTATTAACATAAGAAATTTTGGTTAAATATCATACTACATGCTATATTTATTATTGCTTCTGTTAAGCAGCTTTTCTTTTACTGTAGGATATAGGTTAAGATTGGTATGTGGTAAAAATTTGGCTGCGTACATCTTAGTTAAAAAGTCAGCTGCTTCTTCTAATTGCAAATAATTCATGCTTGCGTATATTTCTTCAACCTTTTCTATGAGTTCCCTATTCATAAGGAGCGCATATGCCCCCTGTAGAGAGCCATTTCCTATGCGAACAAATCGATCACGAGGTAGGTCCGGATATAACCCTATGGTAATAGCAGATTCTAAATTCATATACTTTCCAAAGGCACCCGCCATGTAGACCCTTTGAACCGCAGAGGCTTCTACTCCTGAATTTTCAAGAAGAATTTCTATCATAGTGTTTGCAGCAGCTTTGGTATCTAAGTACATAGCAATATCCGTTTCAGTAAATAGCAACTCTTCTCCTGAAGCAGACTCGTGTTCCCATGCATAGGCTACAGCCCAATCTCCTTCCCTTTTCACAATGCGATCTGATTTGCCTTCATTAAATCTTCCTCCAAAGTCAATCCAACCTTCTAAAAGCATTTCAGCTATAAGATCTACAATACCTGATCCACATATGCCCACAGGTTTTCTGTTTTCAATAGTAGTTAAGATCATCTCATTATTTTGAATTTTCACTGTATCGACTGCACCAGGCTTAGCCTGCATGCCGTGTTTGCTTATCCCACCTTCCAAGGCAGGTCCTGCTGCTCCAGCAATAGTAAGCAAAAATCGATCGTTTCCAAGTACCATTTCTCCATTAGTGCCAATGTCAATATAAAGAGCCATTTCACTTTTTTCTGTCATATCCGAAGCTAAAATGCCACTTACCACATCACCGCCTAAATAATTGGCTACAGAAGGAAATGCATATAGCAAACCATTAAAGGGTAAATCTAACAATTCAGAACGAAGAAATCCAAAATGATTAAAGGTTGGCGTATAAGGTGTATGAAATATAAACCATGGGTCGATTCCTAATAAGAAGTGTACCATAGTTGTATTGCCTCCAAGGACCATAATATCGCAGTCCGTAGATAAAATTCCTGTATTTTTCTCAAGCTTTTCCATTAAGGTTCTAATACTATCTATTGTATATTTTTTGATCTCTTGTAAATGTTCTTCTTTGCCTTTTGCATAGAATATGCGACTTAGTATGTCTTCACCAAAGGCTATTTGATTATTAAATACGCTATCTTCTGCTAGAATCGTACCAGTATTTAAATCAATTAATTGCATAAAAACGGTAGTACTGCCCAAGTCTACTGCATATCCATAGTGTTTTTGAGTAGTGTCTCCTTTTTCAATTCTCACTAACTCCCAATAATCCCCAGTCCATATAAGGGATACTGTAATCTGCCAATTGGATTCCCTAAGAACCTTATAATATTTAATAAGGGTCTCCATTGAGAATTTAATGTGATTGAATTGAGGTATAAGTGCCCTTACAATTCGATCCCTATCACCAATAGTATCTGCGCCACCTGGCAAATCTAGTTCTAAAAATACTTTTTGACTTAATGATTTTTTCATTATACTCATTCCTTAATGGTTCATATAGTAGTGAATTCGATTTTATTATAATGATACCCCTTTTCAAACTATGAAAACATTAGACAAGAATAAAGATATCACCTTTCTATTTTTTAATTATATTTCCAAATTTTCAAAATATAAACACATTAAGAAAGTGCCTTCGGCACTTTAGCCATCAGCGATCAGCTGCCAATCGCCAGTGCTAGGGGCAAAATCCTATTAAACGAAAAAAGGAGTTAAAGTATGTACTTTAACTCCTCTAAATATTACACTTATTAGTGACTACATCTGCAATTATGAGAATGGCCTTCATGACTGTGTCCTGAACAGCTTGGAAGTTTTGATTCAAGGGTACCGTCAATATAATCTTGAATTGCTTTATCGATGTCTCCTTTTACTCCAACAAAAATCTCAAAACCTTGTTCTTTTAGCTTTTGGTACATACCACCGCCTATACCATCTACGATGACTGTTTTTACTCCATAAGTAGATAGAAAAATAGGAAGCATGCCATGTTGAAAGCCTGTTGCGTCAACTACTCTTTTAGTAGCCAGACATCCATCTCCTACTTCTACTATGCTAAAATACTGACATTTACCAAAGTGTTCTGAAATATTATGTCCTTCTGTTGCAATTCCAATAATCATACCAATACCCCCCTTAAAATTATTTATACTCTAATTATACCATTTATATCCTTTTAATCAAGCTTTTCAAAAACAATATGATAATATTAAGTTATTTTAAAAATAAGTATTATCTTAAATATAAGATAATACATCTGCCTTCGTTACGATACCCTTTAGACTTCCGTCTTCCTCTATTACTCCAATAGGGTATTTGGTTTCGGCTGCCATAGGGATGATGTCTGTAAGTAGAACATTAGGGGTGGTTGTTTCGATGTCTTTTATTAATACATCAGATATGGTAAGACCTTCTTTATTGGCTCGCATAGCATCATCTATAGTGATTACCCCTTGTAGGAGCATTTTGTCTTTAACCACATAGGCAGTAGAAACTTTGTTTGATCTCATGACTTTCATTGCATACGCTGGGGTATCTTTTAAGCGGACAATGCTATCAGGCGTCGACATGACGTTTTTAGCTGAGATGACTTGAGTTTTATCTGCGCTGTCTATAAATTGAGTCACATAATCGTCTTTTGGATTTGCGCTCATTTCCTCTGGAGTATCTACTTGAATAACCTCTCCGTCTTTCATAATAGCTACTTTGTCCCCTAATTTAAACGCTTCATTAATATCGTGAGTGATAAAAATTATAGTTTTATCTAATTTCTTTTGAATGGACAACAATTCAAATTGCATATCTTTTCGTACTAGAGGATCTAATGCGGAGAAAGGTTCATCCATTAGAAGGATTTCAGCATCGCTAGCAAGAGCTCTTGCAATCCCTACTCTTTGTTTCATACCGCCAGACAAGCTTGTTATAGGCTCCTTTTCATATCCTTCTAAGCCCACCATTTCAATCATTTCAAGGGCCTTTTTATAGCGTTCTTCCCTAGATACTCCTTTTATTTCCAGACCATAAGCTACATTTTCTATGACATTTCTGTGAGACATAAGGCCGAAGTTTTGAAATACCATAGATATTTTGTTACGCCTATAATCAATTAATTCTTTTTTGCTAAATTCATTGATGTTTTTTCCTTCAATATATATATTGCCTTTTGTAGGCTTATTAAGCATATTAAAACATCTTACTAGGGTAGACTTACCAGATCCAGATAGACCAATAATAACAAAGATCTCCCCTCTTTTAATATCTAAAGATACATCCCAGAGGGCTATGTTTACACCTGTCTTTTTATATATTTCATTTTTATCTGCTCCAGATTGTTTTAATTTTAGGGTTTTACTCTTTTCAGAACCATAAAGTTTATATAGATTTTTGACACTTAATATATTCTCATTACCTGTCATTAGTGTTCACCTCACTCTTTTTCACTAGACCTTGAGTTATTCTGTCGAGTATTACAGCTAAAATCACTACAGATATACCTGATACAAGGCCTCTACCTATTTCAACACGGTTTACACTGATTAGTACTTCCATACCAAGACCTGTTGCACCAATCATTGATGTAGTGACGACCATACTCATAGCCATCATGATGGTTTGATTAACGCCAGTCATTATCGTCGGCAATGCTTGTGGGATTTGTACTTTGATTAATGACTGTAATCTTGTTGAACCAAAGGCAATACTTGCCTCTACAACTTCTTTATCGATTTGCTTGATTCCGTGGCTTGTCATCCTTATAATCGGAACGATAGCGTAGATCGTCGTTGCGATTACAGCTGGAGGCTTACCTAGTCCAAAAAATAGCAAGGCTGGTATTAAGTATACAAATACAGGCATGGTTTGCATAGTATCCAAAATAGGGCGAACAATTCGATCTGCTCTATCGCTCATAGAAATGAAAATTCCTAAGGGGAATCCTAAAATTAAAGAAATGAAAACCGATGCGATGACAATGGATAATGTTTCATTCATAAGACTCCACAAGCCTAACAGTCCTACGAATAATAATAAAACAGCGTACAAAATTCCTTTTCGCACATTATTCGTTACCTTCCATCCTGCAATAAACACGAGCAAAATAAAGATAAACCATGGAATACTATTTAACACAAAATAAATGCCATTGACAAAATTGCTTAATGCTCCACGAATCGCATTAAATATATTATCGTGTTTCACACTAAAATCTCTTACAGACTGGTCTATAGCTTGTAAATCTAGTGGGATTCTAAAGGGTATTTCTTTAAACCATCCTATAGTTGAGGTTGCAGTATCATCATTAAGAGACGATCTTAAAGTGGTAGCATCTTCTTCGTTTAGCCATTTATCGATTAGCTCATCGTGTTCTTGCAAGAACCATTTGGCTGTTTCTTTGTAGTTCGCTCCAGTCTCTTGCATATAGGCTAAGGCCTCTGAAGTTAATGCGCTTGAAGTTTGGTAGTTGCTTAAAAACTCTACCATTTCTGGGTTATTATCATAAAATTCATTGCTCACACCTACAGTTACTTTTACAGGTGGGAGTGCTGTCTTTCCTGCATTATATGTAGCTGGATCATAGGGTTCATCTTGTAATAAGACCATATCATACATACCCATAAGCCACGTTGGCTCCCAGTAATAGGCTACAATGGGTTCTCCTCTATCGTATGCTCCAGTGATGGCAGATGCTAAAGCGGAATCAGAGCCTGGCCTAAAATAAATGAAATTTTCGTCTAGACCATAATGTAAAAATTTATTATGTAAGATTTTGTCTACTTCCCAGCCTGGAATCCCGCCATAGATTCGGCCTTTACTTTGAGATTCTGCATCAGGAAACACATCAGGATACTTTTTTAGATCCTCTACTGTCTTTAAGTCTGGTGCACTTGGCTCAATTCCCCTTGTCTTATCACCTTCGATAACGTATCTCGGCACATAAAAGCCTTGGTAATTATCATCAAAATTGATGCCCAAATCCTTTAATTTACCTGCCTCTACATCTTCATCGTAGGTAGCCAGATTGTTTGTCCACTCTTCCATATGGACATCTATTTCACCGTTTATCAATCCTTCGTGAAGCACAGTAGACGAGCCTGGGACCTCTCTCCAAGAGTATCCATAAAGCTCCTCTGCTATAAAACCAGCTACCGCATTGTGAAATTTTACGCTGTCCCAACCTGCATCAGCAAATGCAATTTCTTTATTAGGAGTATCTGCATAGCCTACTGAAAAAGAACACATTAGTGCTACTAACAGTAAAGCAAACACAACTTTTCCCTTATTTTTCATTCTTCTCATCTTTTCACCTTCCTCTAATTCTTTATTTAAATAAATGAGTAGGGGTACTATGTTGGAAGCTAAAAATAGGCGCAAAAAAACTATGGTATTCCTAAGTGGAGCTCCATAGTTCTTTAAAATGTAAAGCGCACTACAACTCCCCTTTACGCATACGAGGTTAGCTGTCGGGTTAGGGATAAAGGGTAACCCATCCTAAAAGTAAAAGGATTCACCCCAGATACTTGGTTCCCCCGCTTCTATGTATAGAATTAAGCGTTTAAAATTTATTTAAATATTATATTATATTACTACTATATCACTATATATCATTTATTTCAAATTTTCCCTGGAATACTAAAAACCTGCACTGATTTTTTCTGAAGTACAGGTTTTTTAAAATCATATTTATTTTTGTAAATCTTCAATGGAATCAATCTCCATATATTGTGGTACTACTAATCCATTTTTTGTCCCCCTGAGATTTGGGCCAAGGTCCATAAGGTCTTCCTTATAAGCATTGTAATATTCTATGTGGGTGCTTGGAAGCCAAGCGCCTACCATTGCGTCGGAACTGCCGTTAGAAATACCAGCGTACATTGGTCCAACTTCTACTTGAGTTAATGATACATCATAGCCATTTTGATCCAGTACCTTTCCAATTACATTTGTACTAGCAATCTCTGTGTCCCAGGCTACTAAAGCTAGGTCAATACTTTCCCCATTTGCCTTCTGAGCACCATCTACCCACTCTGCCACCCTATCAGGATTTTCCTTAATCCATTTTTGGGCTGCTTCTTCTGCACTCATTCCACCTGTAATGTAAGCCATGACATCTTCTAGGTCCTTTGGCTCCCAAGAGAATTGATCGAGAATGGTATATGCACCAGGAGCATCTTCCTTAAGACCCTTTCGAACAAGGGTATGAATATCTTCGGCCCCACCAAAGGTACCTTTTGGATCTTCTAGAAATTTGAGATCAAAAGAAGAAAACTTCCAGTGGGGGGACCAGCCTGTTACAATAATTGGCTTTTGTGCATTATAAGCTTTTTTAAGTTCTGTTGTCATAGCAGCAGAAGAGCCTTCTATAAGATTCCACTGATCTAATCCATATTCTTTTACAGTTGTTCGAGCTTGCTCCATAATTCCTGCACCCGGCTCAATTCCTATGATTTTATACCCTACTGCAGCTCCAATGCTATTTTCATCTTGAATTGCAGAAGCGTCATCACCTAAGGGAATTGCTAGCACAATAGATGTACCAGCAATTAGTAAAGCCAATATAGAAAAAACTACTTTGGGTTTTATAATGTGCTTATAAGTTGGGTTACGCAAGTTTTGTGAAATTCTATCAAGAATAATGGCTATAAAAACGATGGATAATCCAGCCTCAAAACCTCGTCCAACGTCAATTTGACTGACCGCTCGATACACATCTGCTCCAAGCCCTGGCGCTCCAACTAGTGAAGCTGTTACAACCATTGATAGAGCTAGCATAATACTTTGGTTTACCCCTGCCATAATTGTAGGCATCGCTAGTGGCAATTGAATTTTAAAGAGTTTCTGACTTTTGCCTGAACCAAAAGCGTCTGCAGCTTCAATTAAATCTTTTGGTACCTCATCAATCCCCAAATTGGTCATACGAATGGTCGGAGCAATTGCAAAAATAAAGGATGCAATAATACCCGGAACAACGCCAATTCCAAAGAATAAAATAGATGGAATTAAGTATACAAAGGCAGGCATTGTCTGCATAAAATCAAGAATAGGTGTGACAATCCTGTTTACGGTTTTTTGTTGGGCGCACCATATTCCCACTGGAATCCCCACAAGGATGGTCAGTAATCCAGACACTAAAACAATAGACAAGGTCTGAATACTTGATTCCCAATAACCAAGGTTGTCAATTAAAAGCAGGCTCACTACCGAAAAAAAGCCTAGCTTCCATCCGCTCGTATAGGCAACCAAAAGAGCTAGAACAATTATTAAAACAATAGGAGATCCTACACTTAAGATAGCAACGATAGCATCTAATAGCCCTTCAATCGAATTGGTTAAAAGTATGAAAAGATTAGCAAATGTAATGGTGATCCAATCAACGAGAACATTAATCCACTCGCCTAATGGAATTTTGGGTATATTCATCATAATTATCGATCACTCTCCAAATCGTTCAAGGAATCTTTATTTCCCGCTAAAGCACCTACAACAGCGCCACGGATTACAACTCCTTTTAATCGGTTTTCTGAATCAACAACAGATATGGGCAAGCTCGATGTTGCCATTTCATCCATAAAATCTCCAATTAAAGTATCTTGTGAAACAATTGGAATATCCGTTATCATGGCTTCAGAAATGGTTTGTTTTGAGTCAATGGCTTTTTTCGCCAGCTCTGCAGTTAGAGCACCTAATAGCTTTTGGTGTCGATTGACAATAAATATACTTGAGTATCCTTGCTTACGCATAATTTCTAAGGCTACTCTTGGGCCTCTGTCTACCCCGATTTTTTCAGCTCGTTTCATAACATGTGAAGCTGTTAATACCTTTGATAAGTCTACATCCTCTACGAATTTTTCAACAAAAGCATTAGCAGGGTTTATCATGATCTCCTCAGGCGTTCCTAGCTGAATGACGCTACCATCTTTCATCAAAGCAATGCGGTCCCCTATTCGCAAAGCTTCATCTAAATCGTGAGTGATAAAAATAATGGTTTTTTTGTACTGCTCTTGAATTTCAATTAACTCATCTTGCATATCCTTTCGAATTAAAGGGTCTAAGGCACTAAAAGCTTCATCCATAAGGATAATATCTGTATCGCTTGCAAGAGCGCGAGCAAGACCTACCCTTTGTTGCATTCCTCCACTTAACTGTGATGGAAGCTGATGCTCGTAGCCTTTTAAACCAACGGATTTAAGGGCCTTCATTGCCTTCTCTTTTCGTTCTCCAGGATCCACCTTCTTAATTTCAAGGCCATACTCTGCATTTTCTAGTATTGTTTTGTGTGGAAATAGGGCAAAGTTTTGAAAGACCATGCTAATTCTTTTTTGTCTAATTTCTCTTAGTCTGCCTTCGTCCATTTTGACAATATCTTCACCCTTTATTAGAATTTCTCCAATAGTTGGATCAATTAGTCGATTGAACATTCGAATTAGAGTAGATTTACCACTTCCTGACAAACCCATGATTACAAAAATTTCACCAGGGTAAATCTTGAAATTAACATTATTTACACCAACAGTGTGACCTGTTTCCTTTAAAATTTCTTTTTTTGATTTACCTTCTTTTAGTAAATCAATTGCTGCCTTAGGAGATTTTCCAAAAATCTTCGAGACATTTCTGACTTCTACATACGGTTCCATCAAATCACCTCTTAGTTATCAATTTTCGCTCTACTTATTGTTTCCCACTTCTTTCTATGTATGACGATAAAGACTCATAATACCTAAGAGAAAAAATAGACAAAAAAAGACCCAAAGATGAATATATGGTTAGCTGTTGGGTTAGGGATAAAGGTAACCATCCTAAACAAAAATTATATTTTAAATAAAATGAATAAGGGGGAACTTTCGCCCTTATTCATTTACAGGTAATACTCCAGTATAATCTCTTGTTCCCTTAACATTTCACACACGGTATTTACGGCAACATCACTTGAAATACTAGCATGGGCCTTAAAGCTGCTAAATGGAGATTCTCCAATATTTACGATGATTATTTCATGAGGTTGATTTAAGAGTTTTAGCTTCTCTGCTTCATCATCATCGAGATTAAAGACAGAGGTTATCATTATTTGACCAGAATCCGTAAGAATTCTTGCCAATTCACCAATCTGTCTTATATGCTCCTCCCGATCTTCATAATTAAATGAATCTTGAGACATAAGTCCACTTAAAATACTAGAGATGCCTAAATAATAGGTTTTATAATTCATTCTAAAAAGTACCTCTTCTAATTCCTTCCCTATTTTCTCTATGACATGCTCGTTTCCTTCATTTCCAGAGGTTATGACGATAAATTTCGACTTATGACCGTAAGCTCCATTTCTTTGAGCTGATGAAATGAAACTTTTTTCCCATAAGAATTCTCTGTCCTGAATATGGTCTATTAAAGTATTGTCCCCACTAGTGACATTTTTCATAATAATCCCACCACCAGAGATCTCATAATTGTCAACAATGACAAATCTTCCTGTTCCCTCTATTTCAGATATAAGATCAAAGGCGATAGGTTTTGTCGTCTCAAAAATACATTCTGATACATCATGCCTTTCTACCTGACCTTTATATGTATCGATATGAAGTTCTGCTGCATCGATAATATTTACTATTTCAATAAGCTTTACTCCTATTTTTGTCGTTCCCATTTTTAGCTTATACACTTTGTTTTTAATCAAGGGAGCCTGGCCTACCCAAAATACATTAGCCTTAAAACGAGAGCTTATTAATGAATGTTTTTCATTTGCTTTCACCATGAGTTCTCCTGGCCTTATGTAAATTTGAGTTTGTAGTGTGACTCCTATGGCTTCATCTGCATAAGCAATATCCTTTGGTACTGTATGAAATGATTCTATACTGTCTATGACACTCCGCTTCTGGGAAGGGAGAAAGACCACTTCATCTCCTACTCTTATAGAACCACTTAATATCGTACCAGCTACAATACGCCTGTCGTCACCTTGAGCTGTAAACTTATAAATGTCTTGAACAGGCATTCTAAGAGGTAATTCTCGAGTTTCTTTCTTATTCGCAAATCCGTCCAATTGCTCCAATACAGTTGGACCATTATACCATGAGGCTCTGTAGGATTTTTCTGCCACATTGTCTCCACAAAAAGCGCTAATAGGTATGAAAATCACTGGTTTAATATTTATCTTCCATAAAAATTCTGTAAATTCATTACGTATATTTTGAAATACTCTCTCGTCGTAATCTACTAGATCCATTTTATTTACTAGGACAACTACCTGATTAACTCCTAACATGGATACAATATGTCCATGCCTTTTAGAATTTTCTTTGATTCCTTCTTTGGCGTCTATGACCAATAGTGCTGCCTCTGCCCTCGATGCACCTGTCACCATATTCTTCAAGAATTCAATATGACCAGGGGCATCGATAATGATATAGTCTCTTTTCTTCGTTTTTAAAAAACTCCGAGCCGTATCAATAGTAATACCTTGAGATTGTTCATCTTTTAATGTATCTAAAAGAAAGGCGTATTCAAAAGGTTTCGAATTCTTTTTGCAGTACTCTTTTATAGACTCTAACTTTCCATCTGGCAGAGAATTTGTGTCGGCAAATAGTCTCCCTATAACCGTACTTTTGCCATGGTCCACATGACCAACGATAACGATATTCATCTGTTCTCTTAAATTCATTTACATATATCCTCCCTTTCTAAGGGTTTCAAGTCCTCCACCATCATCCTTATCTTGGGCACGACCAGATCTTTCTGCTATATGTGCAAATTTTCCGCTTTTTAATTCATGGATAATCTCACTAATGTTTTTTGAAGTAGATTCTACTGGGGTAGTACATGGATAACATCCTAAGGATCGATAGCGTTTTCCATCTCCTTGATCAAAATACAAGGAGGTAATGGGTATATTTTCCCTATCAATATACTCCCAAATATTGAGTTCCGTCCAATCTAGAAGAGGATGTATTCTAATATGGGTTCCTGGGGCGAAATCCGTCTTGTACTGATTCCAGAATTCTGGTGGTTGATCCCCTACATCCCAGTCATTCTCTTTATCCCTCGGAGAGAAGGTCCGCTCTTTGGAACGGCTCCCCTCTTCATCGGCTCTTACCCCCACAATAACACCTGTATATCTTTCGCAATTAGTATCAGGTATGTATTTACCCGTATTTAAATCCATAATATAGCGATCCCACTCTCCAGATAGAGTTTTTTTGAGAGCTTCCGACTTTAAAGACTGACAGCAGGTAATTCGATCCACTTTACCTTCAGGAAATGTATTTTTCTCTTGGATCGCTTGTTTGTTTTCCCCATAAATCATAGTTAATTTCCATTTCAATGCAAGTTCGTCCCTGTATTCAATCATTTCAGGTATTTTATAATGAGTGTCAATATGTACCAGGGGTATTGGGACATGACCGAAAAAAGCTTTCCTCGCCAGCCACAATAATACGGTACTGTCCTTTCCAATAGACCACAACATGCAAATATTTTTAAACTCTCTATACGCTTCTCTCAATATGTAAACACTCTGAGCCTCTAATTTATCTAAATGATCCATCTATAATCCCCCTGTTCTCTATTGTATTTCTTCAGGCAGTAAATCCCAGTGGAGCCCACATTCTTTTTTTTCAGGACTCTCCCACCACCATCTGCCACTGCGCACATCTTCCCCTTGATTCACAGCTCGAGTACAAGGTTTACAGCCTATACTTCGAAACCCTCTCTCATACAATTCACTGTGAGGTACATTCTCCTTCTTTATATACGTCCATAAGTCTTCTTCACTCCAATTTGCAATGGGATTGATCTTGTAAAGAGAATGACTCTCATCCCACTGAAAGACGTCAATGGAACTGCGACTATCAGATTGTTCCCTCCTCAATCCGCAAATCCAGGCATCTAATGTGCCAAGTACTCTGTTTAAAGGACGAACTTTTCGAATCTCGCAACATTTCTTTCTTAACTCAACGCTTTTGTAGAAGCAGTTAGGACCCATCTCTGATACAAGAGCTTCTACATCCTTTCCGTCTGGTCCATATACCTCGTAATGAAAATCATATTTTCTCATAGTCTCTTCCATAAGATCATAAGTCTCTTGAAAATGCCTTCCTGTATCGATAAAAAAGATTCTCATCTTTGGGTTTACTTTAAGCAGTAAATCCGTTAGTACTTGATCTTCTATTGAAAGGCTAGAAGCCAAGGCAATTTTTGAAAGATCTATTTTTTCTAAAGCAAATTGAAGGATTTCAGATGGTGTTTCTTGTTCGTATATAAGGTTTATTTCTTTAAGATTTAAATTATTCATATGCTACTCCTCTCATCAAATCATATAATCATCAGGTATAAAAACTTTAAAATCTTTGGGGCGAACGAAAACGGTTTGTTTCGTCATTAGTCCCAGATTTTTATAAGTTTCTTTACCAATTTCTGCTTCAATATATTCCTCATTATCTAGCCTTTTTAATTCAATATTTACGGTAGGACCTACTGCTCGTATAAACTGAATCTGCGCTGGGATGAACTCACTGCTATCAGATTGTAGTTTTATTTCAATATCATGGGGTCGTGTATAGCTGGTTACTTCTACCTTTCCATCATGAACTCTACGATGGAAAAGATTCACATTTCCAAGAAAGTTATAAACAAAGGGATTGATAGGATTGTCATATACCTCCTCCGGAGTACCAATTTGTTCGATTTGACCCTGGTTTAAGATGACAATTCGATCAGCCACGTCTAAAGCTTCTTCTTGATCATGGGTAACAAAGACACTTGTTATTGGGTACTCATCGTGGAGTTTTCTCAGCCACCTTCGTAGATCCTTTCTCACCTTTGCATCTAATGCCCCAAAGGGTTCATCCAAGAGCAAGACCTTTGGTTCTACAGCTAATGCTCTCGCCAAAGCAATTCTTTGGCGTTGACCTCCAGAAAGCTGTGAAGGGTACCTATTTGCTAGCCCTTCCATTTTTACGAGACCTAGGAGCTCATATACCTTTTTTGAAATCACATCTTTGTTAGGTCTTATCTTCGATGGTCTTACCTTTAAACCAAAAGCAATGTTTTCAAAAACCGTCATATGTTTAAATAATGCGTAATGCTGAAATACAAATCCTACTTTTCTATCTTGGGTATTTTTCTCTGTATGATCTTCTCCATTAAAGATAATGCTACCAGTATCTGGTGTTTCTAGACCAGCAATAATCCTTAGAAGAGTGGTCTTTCCTGATCCCGATGGTCCTAATAGAGCCACTAGCTCTCCTGTATTTATCTTTAAATCAATATGACTAAGGGCTTTGAAAGAACTAAAGGACTTGGTGATATTTGCAATTTCAATACTCATGACTATGCCTCCTTTATTTACTGACTTCAACTTCCTCTGTCTCACGAAACGAAGTGCTTCGTTTTCTATGGACGATGCTTTTAACGATTAGATTGATCATGGCAATTCCTGTTAACAACGTTGCTACTGCAAAAGAAGCTGAAAACTGATATTCGTTGTAAAGTATTTCCACGTGAAGGGGTATTGTATTGGTAAGTCCTCTAATATGCCCTGATACAACGGACACTGCTCCAAATTCTCCCGCGGCTCTAGCCGCCGTAAGCATAATCCCATATAAAAGAGCCCATTTTATATTCGGAAAGGTTATGAGCCAAAAAGTCTTAAATCCATTTGCTCCTATGGTAAGTGCTGCTTCTTCTTCTGTAGTTCCTTGAGTCTCCATTAGGGGAATAATCTCTCGTGCCACAAAAGGAAGAGTGACAAATAAGGTGGCCAAGATAATACCAGGTTTTGCAAATATAATCTTTAATCCCAGTTCATTTAATATCGGGGCAAAAAGGCCATGAGTTGTACTAAATAATAAGACAAAGATTAGCCCTGCAACAACAGGTGATATGGCAAAGGGCAAATCGATGATGGTAAGTAAGAGCTCTTTGCCTTTAAATCTAAACTTTGCTACTGCCCAAGCTGCGATGAGCCCAAATATTGTGTTTATGGGTACTACTATGGCAATGGTAGTGAGGGTGAGTTTTATGGATTCTAAGGCTATTGGATCACTTATTGAAGCGTAATATACAGCCACTCCCTGTTCAAAGGCTTTTATGAATACTATAATAAGTGGGACTATGAGCATCATTACGAAAAATAGCAAAGCAATAGTGATTAAAATATAGGAAACTATTTTCCATTCCTTTTTTACAGGTTTTGGTGTTGTTTTATATAAGGTATCTTTACTAGTCATTTACTCACCCCTTACAGTACTATGTTTGTTACCTGCCCACCATTGAAAAAGGTTGATGAAAAAAAGCATAGCGAACGAAAGAATAAGCATAATTGCAGCAATAGCGGTGCCACCAGCATAATCATATTGCTCTAATTTCGTGCGGATTAATAGTGGCGTTATTTCTGTCCTTAAAGGCATATTGCCAGATATAAAGACGACCGAGCCATATTCTCCAAGAGCCCTTGCAAATGCAAGAGCAAAGCCAGTGATTAGTGCAGGCAAAAGTTCAGGAAGGATGACTTTAAAAAAGATCTGGCGTCTTGTAGCACCAAGGGAAGTTGCCGCCTCTTCCACTTCGATTTCCATGTTTTGTAGTACAGGCTGAACGGTTCTCACTACAAAGGGAAAACTAATGAAGATCAGCGCCAGAGTAATTCCTAGAGGAGTATAAGATATTTTTATTCCATATGGAGCAAAAAGCTTGCCAATATAACCATTTTGAGCATAAAGTGTAGTCAGAGCTATACCTGCTACAGCAGTAGGTAAGGCAAAAGGCAAATCAATAAATCCATCCATAATTTTTTTGCCAGGAAATGTGTATCGTTCTAAAACCCAAGCCAAAATCAGCCCAAAAATAGTATTTACTGTAGCTGCCAATAATGATGTACTAAAAGAAATTTTTAAAGAGGCTACCACTCTTTCATTAGAAACGATTTCCCAAAATTTCTCACAACCAATTTGGGAACTATTGATAAAAACCATAGACACTGGAATCAAAACCAAAAAGGTAATATACAAAAGGGTAAGACCCATGGTAATTCCAAAACCAGGTAGAACTCTTTTTTCTTTAAAAGCTCTTGTTGTAAAGTTCATAAACTCAACTCCATTTTTCAGTTACTGCTATTAAATTACTTGCCTGTATAAATTTGATCGAATATTCCTCCGTCACTAAAGTGTTCCTCTTGTGCTTTTGTCCAACCACCAAATACTTCATCAATGGTAAAGAGATTTACCTCAGGAAACTGAGATGCATATTTCTTTGCTATTTGTTCATTGGTAGGTCTGTAATAGTTTTTCGCTGCGATCTCTTGACCTTCATTGCTATAAAGGTACTCAAGATATGCCTCAGAAACTTCCCGAGTACCCTTTTTGTCAACTACGGAATCTACAACAGTTACTGGTGGCTCTGCAAGGATACTCATAGAGGGAACAACGATTTCAAATTCATCTTCACCTAATTCATTGAGCGAAAGAAAAGCTTCGTTTTCCCATGCTAGAAGAACATCTCCCAAACCCCGTTCTACAAAAGTAGTCGTTGATCCACGAGCACCCGAATCCAAGACTGGTACATTTTTATAAAGGGCTGTCACAAAATCCTTTGCCTTACCTTGATCATCTCCATTGTTTTTGAGAGCATATCCCCAGATTGCAAGATAATTCCACCTAGCACCGCCAGAGGTCTTAGGGTTTGGCGTAATGACTTCTACCCCTGATTTAATCAAATCATCCCAATCTTTAATGTTCTTTGGATTACCCTTTCGAACGAGAAAAACCATGGTCGATGTATATGGTGAAGAATTGTTGGGTAAGCGACTTTGCCACTCTTTACTTAATATTTCTTTATTGGTATTGATTGAATCGATATCATAAGCTAATGCTAATGTCACCACATCCGCTTCATTTCCATCTAAAACCGTTCTAGCCTGACTCCCTGAACCTCCATGAGATTGTTGAATTGTGACATCTTGACCCATTTTCTCTTTCCAGTACTTACTAAATGCACTATTGTATTCCTGATAAAGCTCCCTTGTAGGATCGTAAGATACATTGAGTAGCATTACTGGCTCCTTCCCCTTAGGCGTACGAACTTCTTTTGTTTCAGGTGATTTTGTGCAAGCTACAGAGGATATAATCAATATTAATGCAAGGATGACAAACATTCCTCTCCTCAATCCTTTGAACCTCCTATTGCTTACTTTTCTTTCGATTAAATTATGTAGTTTAATCATCTTCATATTTACTTCTCCCTCTTATTTTTTGTTTTATTGTTCATTGTCATAAAATCACTTCATCTTATCTCCTCCTTTTACTGAGCAGAAAACTTTTGACACTTTAGTCGCTAGTCGGTAGTCTTTAGCTCCTAGCATTAGGGTATTCCTTTTGGGTTAAGATCCTTCGCTTGCGCATAGGATGACTGGGCAGGAGCTAAGTCCAAAGGTTGAATTTCCCTAGTTAAACAAAAAAGGCTAAGTAAAGAAAGAAAACCGTTTTCTTTCTTTACTTAGCCTCCATTTTTTATGGTCAGCTTTTATGTAATTATACTTTCTACTTCATTCGTATTTTTTCATTGGCTTCAATTTGCACTACAAAACCATCCTGAATGATAAGGGTTATGGATCCGTATTTTATAGATTTCTTCAATTCTAAGATTTTTCGTAATGTCTCATCCGTAAAATTGTCGATTAATTTTTTTTGACTCCTATCCATAACGATCCCCCAATATAATACAAAACTTAAAATATTTCATCGAATTTTATTCTATTTCATAGTAAATCAATATGTTTAATATAATTATATATTCACTTTAATACAATGTCAATCATATTATTAATTTATAATTCGACATATTTTTTTAATGATAATCTTAAAATACATTCTTTGCAGATTTATTGCGGTTACGTCAAATGCCACATTTGTTTATAGTGACGTTATTAGTCTTCTTTTTTGTGTTTTAATATAAAATTGTAAAGGTTTCTCTTTTGGAACATAGAATATATTGAATCTCAAAAAGGAGGTACACTATGCAATTTTTCTACACGGTTCAATCAGGAGATACCTTGAGCAATATCGCAGCACGTTGGAGTATTCCCCAAGCCTCCCTTATGGCGGCTAATAATTTATCTGCTCCCTATTTAATTTATCCTGGACAGCAATTATCTATGCCTCCAGGCGTAACTACATATGTAGTTCAACCAGGTGATACTCTCCATTCTATTTCTACAAAATATAAAATCCCTTTACGCACCTTAATTTCAGCAAATGCTATTGATCAGCCTTATGTTATTACTCCAGCGATGGTTTTAAATGTCCCTAGAGGCGTACCTTATTATACGGTTAAACAAGGAGATAGTCTGTACAAAATTGCTTCAAAATACAATGTAACCTCAAATGGGCAACCACAACCTGATTTTATTGTAATGGCAAATCCTGGCCTAACAACTAAGATCATCCCTGGAATGAATCTACAAATACCTTATGGGCTTCCAAGTGTCTCAGGGCAAATTGCCTTACTGTTAACAGACCAATTTAGAGATTATATTGTATTATACAAACCTCAGTCAAGAGACGAAGTTTATTTAGCAGTGGATAATGCAGGAAGAAATTCGAGAGTCTTTTGGTCCCCTAATAACAACAGAATTGCTTATATTGATGAAGATGGTGTTATTTCAATTATGGAGCTTACTACAGATAAGATAGCAAAAATTGATCAAATACCTGCTTCCGCCTTTGTGGACTGGTCTCCTGACAGTCTAAAAATTGCATATCTATCAGGATGTAGGGAAGATCGGCCACCAGTGGAGGTGTGGATTGTAGAACTAAATAAACCAGTTCCCCAGAATGTGATGAGTGGATTTTTGTTTTTTGACTTAGATTACAATCATTAGCAACCAGCCATTAGCTTTCAGCTGCTAGTGCTCTAGGGTCAGGTCTCACGGGTAAAAAACTTTACTATTTTATTTTAATTATAAAATTACATATTTAGCAATTATTTACTATTTTATCGATACAAATTCAGGTATAATGTAGTAATACAATGTGCAAATACGTAATTAGGAGGCAATAATGAAAATTGGCATTATCGTTCATTCAAAATCAGGCAACACCTATTCCGTCATTGAAGGAATACAAGAAAAGCTTGTCCAGAGAGGTCATGATGTGAAAATTGAGAGGATCCAAACAGAAGGCGAAGAAAACCTTAATGAGGTGGACCCTACAAAAATTCACCTAGGGACAATACCTGATGTGAGTCAGTATGATGGGGTAATTTTAGCAGCACCTGTGAGAGCTTTTTCTATCTCGCCTATTTTAGGAGCTTATCTTACCCATATAAGTTCATTAGAAAATAAAAAGGTAGCGTGTTTGGTTACTCAGTTCTTACCATTTCCCCAGATGGGCGGCAAACGGGCAATCAATCAGATAAAACAGGCTTGTAAATCCAAGGGAGCAATTATAGCTGGAACAGCAATCGTAAATTGGACCCATCCAAAAAGGGAAGCTAAAATTGTAAGCGCAATTGAAATAATTAGCAAGCTGTTTGGTTAATTACTCTAGAGAAATAACTTTAATATAGGGTGGACTACACTATCCACTCTATATAATATCAATATCTTTTTGTTCGTTTTAACTTAAGTGGAATATATTAAATTATTATACTCCACTTTTTACAGTTCTTTAGTTGCATATACTACAACTGTATGATTCTTGTTTTCTTTGTATACTTGAGCAGCATTCACTTGGATCGTTTTTTACGATATAGCTAATGTATTATGGTTAATTAGTACGTAAATTTTCTGATCTCAATACATATTTTGATGAGGTTCATCCTGTTTCTAAATAGGGAATTCTTGAAATCATTCTAATTCCTGAATAATTATTGTATACAATAGTCACATAAATTAGGATGAAATACAAAATTAGGATTATAATAATTTTACCTTTAACCAGTCTAAGAGCATAAGTTCCATATCCGCATCTCCTTTTACCGGAGAATTCGAAGCTAAATTCTTGCCTTCTTTATAAAATTGCAATGCCTTATTTATGTCCTTAGTATAATAAATCTCATATGCCATCATTAGTCTCTTCTTACTCATCTGAAACCTTGATGCTTTTATGTATTTCTTTAACTTTTTATTATAGAGACGATCTATCGTAGATTTATCACAATCTGTAACTAATTCTAAAAACAATCTTTCACAGTTTATTTCATTGACAAATAGAAGTGCAATGCGGTCCATATGTTCTGTAAGAGAAAGAAGACATGTTTTTGCAGATTCTATATCTAGGTGATCTAAATGATAGCTGTATTCCATTAATCTCATAGCCGTATTAAGAGGCTGGCTTACATCTGCATTATTATTTAGCACAAATTTACTTAAAGGTAGTTCTTTCATCCTAATCCCTAAGCTCTGTAGTCCATTTACCTCTAATTGAACATAAAACCCTCTCCTTGCATCTTCATCCTTTAGCATAGAGTAAATATTATGTCCATCATTGGGAACTCCTCCAATTTTCATTGGAATACCATTGGTCACTGCTGCTAGTATTCCAGCGAATGCAGCCAATAATAATATAACTTCTAAAACAAATGCCATTTCTTTAATAAGAACTATCGTAGATATACATAATGCGGACACGAGTAAATTTATGATGACTCCACCTAAATTGTAGAGAACAAACGGAAATTCCCCATCCTTTATTTTGGGTGGCATCATAAGGCATTGTCCAGCCGTACCAGGTATATTAAATTTCTTTGTTTTTAGCTTTCCATCTTCTTTTACTATAGTGATAGATCCTATTCGAAAAGAAACAAAAGTATAATCTGTTAACAATCCAAAAATCAAGTGCCCTGCCTCATGAATGATAATATGTATTATATATCCAATAACAAACAATATGATTAGGCCATAAAACTTCAAAAGTCCAATGAATATATTGTCGCTTTTTAACCATGGATTAAAAAAATCGCCTATAAAAAAACCTAATACGCCGCCAAATACTCCACAAATTACAATGCTTTTTAGTGTATCTAACCAGCCTTTATTCTTATACTTTGATTTGCTATGATTGCCTTTACCCATTAAATCCTCCACTTGATAAATTTTTAATAATAATTGCATTATAAGTCTACTTTACCATAATATAAATCCCTTTTGTAGTTATGTATAAACAAATGTTATTCACTCTCTATTAAGATTTTTAAGTGTATGTATAATTACTTCTATTTAGCTAGCATGAGCATCTAAGATTATGCTAAAGATACAATTTGAGATAAATGTTAGAAAATAATAGATACCTATAGTAGCTTTTGAGTTAATGTATCACTTTAACCAGCCTTACCCTCCTTGATATTCAAGAAGGATAAGGCTCATGTAGAACATTAATATAAGTCCTTGCACCAAATTATAGTCTGAATTTTTGTTTGATTACAATAATTGTAGATTATTGACTATTGCCAAAGAAATACTAGTATATTAGGTGTTTTTTATTCATTCATATCTTAGCATTTCTCAATAAAACACCCTAAATATGAATAAGATACATTGTATTTTGTTAGTTGTTCTAATATGGTTTCTTTCTGTCCTGATATGATAAAACAAGTGACTGGTCCAGCAGATTTTTTTATATCTACTTCTACTGTCTGTGTATATTTAAAATCCAAATCGTTACTTTTGCAAAGCTCCCCTATCTCATAATCAATGCCCTTTGAACCGACAGGAAGTATTTCGTTGATCCCTAGTATATCTTTAATTAGGCTTATTATTTTGATATTGGGTATTTCCTTAGACTTTAGCACTTCTGACCCTACCTTAGGCTTTCCAACCACAATAAGGTCATCTCCCTTATAGGTCCTTGGCTTCGTCCAGTTTTTAAGATCAATCATGCCTATAGCCGTTATACCTATAGATGTTTGTACAGTAGGCATATTTTCTTCTGTACTCCCTGTAAGGAGCATTTCTTGATCTAATCCACAATCAGTAATTGCCTTCTTTATTCCACCGATAATTTTTTCCCCAGTAGGATTCATCTCTACACAAAAATTATTCACTATGGTTATTGGCTTAGCTCGAAAAGCTAATAATTCACTTAAAGCCACACCTGCTGTAAGGTACCCAACTACTTCTTGTGGTGTTTCTAGCGCATCATGCTTTTTCATACCTATTCCACCACAAGAATCACATGCTAATACCATCATTGTTTCTTCATTTATGTGCATTAATGTTAAGTCTCTAAATTTATTTACCTTCAATATACTCACCTGTTCGCCAATTTAGTTTTAGTTAAATTCTCTTCTTTAGCAAACTGTATAAAACAGCAGCTGCAAGGACGTTAACTGTTGAAGCCAGTAATAAGGGACCTACCAACATGAAAAAAAACTCTTTTACAGTTGGAATCATTCCTAATAACTGCATGATTAATACAGATAAATAAGTTGCACCTACTCCATTTAGGATAATTGCAATAGTACTATTTACAATTAAATTTATGCGATTGTTGAGATAACCATATAACCAGCATATAAAAGCCATGGTGCACATTACGACTAAATGAATAGGGATAGACATAGGAAAACCACTTGTCATAGCTGTGAGCAGGTGACCTATTGCCCCAACTGCTGCACCTGCTACTGGACCTAATAGTAAAGCAGCAAAAAAGGCTGGCAATGCATCTAATGCGATGGAGCCCAAAATTTTAATTTGTGCTCCTATAAATGCTAATGCAATTAATAAAGCTGTGTAAACTAATTTCCTAGTTTTAGTGACTTGAGTGTTTTGAATTAATGAGTTCATAACTTCCTCCTTAAATTAATAAATTATTATATTAAAATAAAAACTTTCATTTACGTGGACATATGAGTTGATTTTTCTACACCTCGAAATCGGCTAGGCCGATTCCTCGGTCGCGCCATTCGCTAAATGAAAGCTAAAGCTTTTATTTACGGATTCTTTTTATCATACGCGTCAAATTAGTAAACTATTTGGTGCGTATGATAAAAAGAATCCTGCGAAAGCTTCACCTTCGCTTGGCTCATTAGTTCGCGAAAAAAAGAAAAGTTTATGACCAATATAAAATTGATCATAAACTTTACCGTCGCTTACGAATTCTATGATACAGGCAGGTCTCCTGGCTATGACTCACGGCAATATATTCCTTCCCGTTACCAGTGGATAATATACATTGCTCCTCATTTACAGTGGTGGGTCCGCTCGAGATTTTCACTCGATTCCCTATTCTCCTATTAAGGCACCTGATTCATACATATGTATTTGTTATAACAATATTATAAACATTTTAATTTGATTTGTAAAGCTTAACGATATAGCGAAATTTAGAATATAATATCTAATACACTATTACTCTTTACTCTCATATAACGGATATATCGCAGTCAGAAGTAAATCTGATCTGTAGAAAAATCTTTTAATCTAATATAAAAATCAAGTAATTCTCTTAACGCATATACTGGAACTGGCCCTACTAACTCTGTGTCTGAAATATTTACATTATATCTGCTCGCTTCAAACTTTATTGTTTCATATACTCTATGTATAGGCGTCTTTTCATAATTCGTTAAATTCATAGATACTTGAATCATCTTTCTGTCTGGTATTTCTAATGCAATAGCGCGGACATGCTGGTATCCACCAGAAGATCCTCTTATAGCAGTAGCGATTTTATTTCCTATTTCTAAGTCTTCAGTATCTAAGTTGATATTAAATGCTAATAGGGCAAATCTTGATCCTACAACAGTGGCTCCACTCTTAGGATTAAATTCAAATGGACCTTCATCTGGTTTCCAGCTTTCGTCCTTCATTTTGTCAGCTAGTGCTTCATATTGACCTTTCCTAATTTTAACTAAGGACTTTCGATCATCCCTAATGGCTGAATCCTCATAATAATATACTGGTACGCCTAAGCTGCCCATATACCTACCATATTCTTTAGAAATTTCTACAGCTTCCTCACCAGTCATATTTAATATAGGTATAAAAGGTACTACATCCACTGCTCCCATTCTTGGGTGACTTCCTCTATGCTTCGTCATATCGATAAGTTCAATAGCTTTTTTCGATAATCTTTTTGTAGCATCTAAAACAGCTTCACATTCTCCCTTATAAGTGAATACAGATCTATTGTGGTCCTTATCAGAATTTAAATCTATAATTTCTATATCATTACCTACCATTAACGATTCTTTTATTTGTTCTATCTTAGCTCCATCTCGTCCCTCACTTATATTTACTTCTACAAGTAAAATCTTCATAAGTAACCCCTCCATTTATACGAACCCTTTAAACTTATATATAATTAAGCTTTTCATTACCATTAACACATATACAAGAAAGCGTCTGTGGCGCATTAGTCGCTCGTCTTTAGTCACTAGCATTTGGGTATCCCTTTTGGGTCTAGATCCTTCGCTTGCGCTCAGGATGACTGAGCAGGAGCTAGGGTCAAAAGTAGGTGTTTCCTAGTACATTATAAAATCGCAAAGCCATTATACAAATGGCTTTGCGGTTTTATATTTCCATCTGATTTAAGATATCTCTCAATACAATCAATTCATCCTTAGAAAGTGTAATCCCCTTCCCCATCTTCACATGATCTGGTGCCCAATCTCTTAAATCGTATTTAGGTGCTCGTTCATTCCAGCTAATCAGATTAAGCTCTTTTACCCAACCTTTATTGCTTTCAGATATTGTCCCTATCGTTTCAACAAGTTTAAATTTAATTTCGGCCATTATATTATTTCCTCCTTTGTATTATTCATTTCTTGAACCTTCTGCTTAATGTATCAATTTCAGTAATATTAATTCCCTTATCTTTTTATCACACAAATAAGGAACAAGTGATTACTGTATCCACCATCTATTTAATTCATAATGAGGCATATCTTGCACTTCATCAAAATAATAACCTGGAGTAAACCCCACTTCTTTACCTATTTCTGCACATTTCCTAAAAAACTCTAAATCCCCATAAGGATCATCCGTATCGTCTTCGCAAATATCAAATGCATGCCTTTTAGTGTGTTTACTGTTTTTCGTCCATGTAACCACTAAACCAGGTGTAGTTCTGCCCTGTTCATATAGTATATCTTGTCGAGCTTGCGTTCTATAGGTTTCTGTAATCCGCACATTAAGTCCATTTTCTTCGCATTTTTCTAAAAATTCAAGGGCCAATTCCCTAGTTTTGGGACTCAGCTCATTTAAATCAGAAATTCTTTCAGTAGAAGATTCATCGGAATGTTCATACTCTCCTTGATCAAATACGAATGTATAAAACCCAATCTTTGGTAATACAATAAATATCAATGATAAAAATATTAAAATTATTAAAAATAATACTATTCTTTTTCTCATATTATTAATCCATTCCTTTACCTCACTCAAAATACAAAATCTTATAAGAATTATTGGCTTTAAGCGATTTTTATATTTTTTATTATTTGAATACTCCGTACAATGCTCCTAGCAATATTATACAACATACAAAAAAATAAGTAAGCTTATGTTTCTTAATTGTTTCTTAATTTTTAATTATTTAGCTTATAGAAAAGTAATTCTAGGAACAGAACGATTAATAAAATTCTATATCTTGCGACATATTGACAATCTTAATTGAATATAATATTATATAAATATAAATTTTGTAGAGCAACACTTGGTATAAAAGACACCTATGAATATACATAAGATATAGTAAGAATACAGAAAATTATTGTGATTATTATAAGGTATCGCAAAGCGATACCTTTGTTACGTTTTTACTAGCAATACTCTATTATTCATTCCATTTCATGGTGCTTTTTTATGTAAAAGTGTAATGCTTTACAGACAAGAGGAGATGAAATAATGGACAAAATTCAAAAGGCGGGTAGAAGAATCAACAGCAAAATTAAGACTTTCTTTGGTATTGCAGATGCTGGTTTTTCTTTTATGACATTCGTCGAGACATCTTATTTTACACCGTTCTTAACCAACTATGCATTGCTTCCAAATGCTTTAGTCGTGTTAATCACTACAATCACTGGAATCGCGGATATTGTCAGCTCATTGGTTGCAGGAGTATTTTTAGACAAATCCAATCTAAAATGGGGAAAATACCGTTCATGGTTATTAGTTGGACCACCATTTGTCGTGCTATTCTATATATTCCAATTTACGAACATTGGCTCCCCTACACTTGCCGCAATTATTATTAGTTTAGGTTTTATCATCAGTCATACAGTTTGGAATGTATCTTGGACTGCGAATATGTCTCTTGTATCTGTTTTAACAGACGATCCAAGAGAAAGAGCTTTCTTATCAAGTAGAAGAGCAGCTGGTTCTACTGTAGGTAAAGTAGTGGCTTCTTACTTGACTATGCCAGTAGTCTTATTCTTCACTGGAATATTTGGAGAAGGATCAAGCCTTGGCTTTACTGTAACAGCAGGTATTTTCGCAGCAGTTATGATGGTAGCTTATTATATGCATTTTGCTATTTCTAAAGGATATGAAGAACCCATAAGTGCTTCTAGCACAAAAACTCAAGTAAAGAAAGGTCCTTCATTAGGTGATATGTTTAAGTCTGTATTTTCTAATAAGAACCTTGTATTATTCGTAATTTCAGATTTCACAAAATTAATTGGATACTATTTATTAATGGCTGCTTCTTTCTATTACTTTAATTATGTAACAAATAGCATGGCCTTACAACCTGTATTCCTTCTTGTATTTAATATTGCAGGATTTATTGGAGCAATTGCATCCCCTTCTATCGTAGGAAAGATTGGAACAAAGCTTACATACCTTTTAGGAATGGGTGGTTACGCTGCATCTATTATCCTTGCATATTTTGTAGCACAAAATGTAATAGCTGTTATTACTATAATGGGAATTGGGCAAGTATTCTTTGGCTTCTCATATGGATTAACATCTTCATTCTATTCTAATGGTGCTACTTATAGCCAATGGAAAACAGGTAAAGATACTAAAGGTGTTATCATGGCTTTCTCTGGCTTCTCTATTAAGGTAAGTATCTTAGTTCGTGGTCTTATCTTAACGGCGGGAATTGCTGCATTAGGATTTGATGCAAAAGCAGAAAACATCAGCCCTGAAATTATCGAAGGATTTAAGAACATCTTCTTTATTGCTCCATTTATTTTTGCAGTGGTGGCTTTTGCAATTATGTTCTTCTATAATCTTCCAGACAATAAGGTAAGAGAAATGGAAGCTGAAATTGCTACAAGGAAATAGGTGCTAGTTTCTAGTCACTAGTCCTTGGTCACTAGCATGAGGGTATTCCTTTAGGGTCAATATCCGATCCTACGCATAGGATGACTGGGCAGTAGATATAGGAAAAAGTAGAATTTTCTAGTACAAAAAAAGCTAAGAGCCTTGCAAAATGCAAGGCTCTTAGCTTTTTTGATTAAATCATTTAGTATGATGAAATAAGACGAGAATTCTAGATTGATGCCCCTCCAACCTAAAAGTTGATATGCTTACCTATTCAAGTTAAGAAATTCTAAATGTCTTCTTTTATTTTGCAAAGCATTTCATTTAATTCTAATGCAAGTGTTTTTAACTCTTCATATCCTTCCTCGCCTATTAAATTACGTTCTTTAGCGATGGATAATTTTACAATTGTATCGTTAATAGACGATATGGTATTTTGTAAGGCGTTTTCATATGATATTATCTTTTTATAATCTCTTCTCGCCCCTATTTCATCAGACATGCAAAAACCCCTCTCCCCTTGTAAAATTACTAACTACAAGTTACTTTGCCTTAGTTGAGAAGGGCACCAATCCCTAAATTTTGATTGTGGCTTGCTAATGGGTATTTTGTCTTTAAATTAATATATCCTTATTCCTTCATAACATATGTCATTTTAAGGAAATATGTTGAATATTTCTCCTTTTCTTAAAATTATTATTTTTAATAATAAAAAATCTCCAACTAAGAACAGTTGGAGATAAAATTCAGATATAAAATCAAATAATAAGTGCACTTCCATGCAAGTCACAAAGTGGAATGATTCTTATATCCTCTTTTTTTGAAAAGTCTTCTACAGCCTTTTTTACATTTGGAAACTGAGTGCTATTATAGTCATGAACTAATATATATCCTCCTTTAGATAGGCGAGGATAAAAATATATAAGACCATTATATGTGGGCAGATACAAATCAGTATCTATACTTACAAACGCAAATGTATCTTCTACACCAAGTGCAGTTTCTGGAAAATACCCCTTACAAAATACAGCCATATGAGGATATGGTAGTACACTTTTTACATCTTCCATACTTGTGTCACTAAAATCCCCTCTTTTTGATCTACTCTTATCATATTGATTTTCACATTCTAAATCTCTCCAGTCAAAACCTTCGAATGTATCGAAAAGATACATTTTTCGTTCCTTAAATATGGTATTCATTTCTCTCGCAAGATATCCTTTATATACTCCTAACTCTGCTACATTTCCTTTTACTTTTTTATCGTTGATTTCTCTAGCTAGTAGCCTCAAAGTTGATAGTCTAATATCAAACAATCCCCTTAATTCATTAATATTTAGTATTTTTGTTTCCCTTATTCCTTCTGATACAAGCTGTTCGAATATATTTTCTGCTGCTTCTTTGTTTAGCACGGAAATAATCACTGCATCAGGTTTTAAGCTCTTTATATCATTAGAAGATATTACAGGAATAGTATCCAAAGTAGTTGGAATATTCTTATAATTGTTATCTGCATATGCAAGTAATTCGCAGCTTCCGTGAAGTAATTTGCCAATCATTTTTCCTGCCTGCCCCGCCCCGAATATTACAATTTTTTTCATTACAAGCTCCCCTAACATCCTTTTCCAAAACCACAATTAGGATATGTACATAGATCGCAGTTTAAACATAATCCACCTTGACCGAGCCTGTCTAAATCTGCTTTACTAATGGGGTCATCTGCCATAATTCTAGGTAATATCAAATCAAAGATAGTGCGGTCTGAATACATGACGCATCCTGGTAGACCTACTATTGGCACTTTTTTGTCTTTATAGTCATAATAAGCTACTAATAGCATAGCACCTGGAAGTACTGGAGCACCATATGTGATAATCTCTGCTCCCGTTGATTTTATAGCGCCAGGAGTACAATCATCAGGATCAACGCTCATGCCACCAGTGCAAGCTATAACATCTGCCCCATTTTCTATGTATGATAATACTGCAGCAGTAATTTGCTCTTTCTTATCATCTACAATAGTTTGACCCATAATTTCTACATCAAATTCATTAAATTTCTCTATAACTACAGGGCCAAAGGTATCCTTTATTCTCCCATGAAAAACTTCGCTTCCTGTGGTTACGATGCCCACTTTTTTGTGCTTAAAAGGTATAATAGACATGATAGGTTTTCCTGCACCAATCTCCTGAGCCTTTACCATCTTTTCTTCTTCAATTAATAATGGAATGATTCTTGTTCCAGCTAATTTGTTTCCTTTCCTGACAATGGTATTACCGTGTCTTGTGGCTATAATCATTTCTCCCAAACTATTGATCTGAAAAAGCCTTTTTGAATCCAATTTAAATAATCCGTATGTATCTGCAATAAGTTCTATTTTTCCTTCTTTCACAGGAGTAGGTTTCATATATTCATTTTTGCAAACACCATAAAGTATTTCAGCGGCCTCATTTTCATGAAGCATTCCCTCTTGTTTTTCCCATACATAAAGGTTTTCTTTGCCAACAGATAAGAGGACGGGTATATCTTCTTTCCTGATAATATGACCCTTTTTAAAGACCACATCTTTGGTAACACCTCTAATGATTTGTGTAATATCGTGACAAAGTATATGACCTACTGCATCTTTCGTTTTTATTTGATTCATTTTACTATGTCTCCTCTCATTTTGTATAATTTACTTTATGATTTCTACAAATAGTTCTACAATTCCACCACAAACCATTCCATCATCTTCTGCTTCTTCTCCTGTCATATCTGCTTTTACCAACTTAGATTCTCCACTATCTATACATGAAAATGCAGATTGCCTTATGTCTGCCTCAACACAGCCTCCCCCAATTGTGCCAATCATAGTGCCATCTTTTAATACAAGCATTTTTGTTCCCACTTCTCTTGGAGCAGAACCTCTCCTCGAAACAATCGTAATTAATGCTTTCGGCATATCTTGATATTCTTCATCTAAAATGTGGTTCATTATTTCCTTACTATAGGTGCTCGTTCCAATCTTCTTGTTTTTTACTTCTATTATTTGGGCCATAATAGATACTGCAATTTCTGCAGGAGTTTCTGACCCAATTTTTAATCCGATTGGCGTATATACCTTATTGAGTTTTTCTCTGTCAATGCCTTCCTCCTCTAAGTAGTCTAAGACCTTGGCAACACGCACTTTGCTACCAATCATTCCGATATAAGCATTTTCCTTTTGGATTATTTTCTGCAAACAGATTTGGTCATATCGATGTCCTCTTGTGACTATGACAAAAAAAGTGCCATTATCGCCATCTATTTGATCTAAGGCGCTATCAAAAGGTTCACAAATCACCAAGTCTGCTTCTGTATTTCTTGCATTATTTGCAAAAGAAATCCTGTCATCGATTACAGTCACTGGCAAGTCAAGAAGCTTGCACATGCTTATTATCGGCATTGAAATATGGCCTGCTCCACATATAACCACATTGTATTTTTGTGTTAAAAATTCCATATACGCTTTTTCATCACCTACAGTAATTATTTGACTTTTACTGTTTTGTGTAATTTGATCTATCCATTGTTGCCAATTTACTTTATTGTTGTTCGTATAAACGATTTCTCCATTTGACAAGAGCAGTTTAGAATCCATATTCTTACCTGATACAATGGTTAAGATTCTATTGTCCTTGCTCTTATCGATTTGCTGTAATTTTTTAAAAAATTCCATTGGTTTCTCTCCTTACCATTAGTGTTGTATATATATTGTGATCTCGCTCTTATTTCAATTATTAAATATCATTTTGTACAAAATTTCAGCTTGCTCTTTCTTTCTTTTTACAGCTTTCAACGCAATCTCGTCGTTCTTGTACATATTTTCTTTAACCGAAAATCTTTCATCGAGGGGGACAAATTTGTCTTCCTTTACTAATTTGTCTGATAAAAAAACAACTTCCTTTTCGGTTATCATGGAGGGAATCTCTTCTAATCCCATATGTTCAGATACAATGTGAGCAATTTTTTTATATCCCATATCCTCTAGCCACTGTGCACCAACTTTATCATGGTGCGCTCTGCCTTTCGCAATATCATGTAGCAAACTGGCCGCTAGGATTATTTTCTTGTCAAGAAATATTCCTTCATCACTTAGATACTCACAAATGCTTAAAGCCTTTTGCGCGACTTTATCAGAATGCAGTTTTACAGCATCTGTCATTTGAAAGTAATCTTGAATTTTACGACATATATCAACATCAGGACAATCTTTTTGGTCATTAAACGCTAAAAGTTCTATATAGTCAAGATTAACGTCTGCATCTAATATTATTCCAGGATCTATAAAAGAAATATTTTTGCATTCACTCCTCATTTTGTTTATTACGCCTTGTAACCCCATCGTGCCATCGTGCTCTAGTATTTTATTAAAGGCATCTTTTTTTAATAATAAAGGATGACCATTCTCACTTTCATAAGAAGGTTGTACTAATTTTATTCGAGCATCTTTTATTTCTTCTATCATTCCTTTCAGCGTAAACTGTTGAACAAATGGGCTATCACCAGGAGATAAAAATGCATAATCCACTTTGTCCCTTATTTGTCTAAGACCCATGACAATGGAGTCAAACATATGAGTTGAATCGTAATTTGTATTCCTTATAAAATGAATCTCTCCATCTTTAAATACTTCCTCAATTTCATTGCCCCGATATCCTGTAACCAGAAAAATTTCATCAACTCCTGCACGTTTATAGTTTTCAACTGTTACTTCAATAATCGTTTTGTTGTCTATAATCATCAATGGCTTGAAGGTTTTCATTCTAGAAGACATTCCTGCTACTGCAATTACAGCACCAATTTTATGCTTTTTCATAATTCACCTCCATGCTTATCTTTTTAATACATATAATACAATATGTTATTATTTTATCATATTTTTATGAATAAATTGTAATATTATTAAAATTATTCATAAATTACCTGTTAATTTAATCCTATCCTATTTTGAAGTTAATAATATGGAAAGACCTATGGACTAATTGAAATTCTTTATCAACTACTATCAGTTATGAACACGAGACATTTTCTAACATATATTATTATAAATACTATATAATGGAGGAAGATATGAGATTTTGTTATGGTAATAAAAATGGAATTCGAATCTTAGAAGAAGCAGAATTTTGGAAAAGACAAGAAGCAGAGCATACAGTAGTGATACAGGAGATCGTTCCTGATTTAGAAGATGAGTATAAGAATACTTTAAATACATTTAAAAAAGAGTTTGAATCTACAGAAGGGGTTATTGTACAAATGATTGAATACGCAATCAATATTAGAGGTCCAATCCCACCAAATGTAGAATCCGACATCAGACAATTAATTGCCTTTACTATCAATCAAAGTCAAGCTTTTGTAAGCTATCTAACTCGAATGATTGAAGAAAGCACAGCAGTAGCAAATTATCCTGCATCTGTAGTTGTGATTAATCATATTATAAGAGAATCACAATACTATATAGGTATAGCCAAGGCTTATTTGAGTTTATAATTCAAGGTATATCTTTTTAAAAGTGGATGTTTCTTAATCATCCACTTTTTTATTAAGTAAATACATTTTCTCGTAACAGTGGTTACCGATAACTTTATAACAAATCCTTATACTAAGGTTATCGAAAGAAAAAGTTTACAAATATAGCGTTTCATCTTGTTATATTTGTTATAATAATTATAAAAAATACAATATTAAAGGGGCGTTATTATGAGCATGTTTTGTTATCAATGTCAAGAAGCAGCAAAAGGTACTGGATGTACAGTACGAGGAGTTTGTGGGAAAGATGAAAATGTAGCACAATTACAGGACTTATTAATTTACGTATTAAAAGGAATTTCTGTTTATGGCACAAAAGCAAATGAACTAGGTATTAAGAATCCTGAGGTAGATGATTTTATTGTTAATAGTCTTTTCTCTACTATCACAAATGCAAACTTTGATAAAAATCATTTTGAAGCCAATGTAAAAAAAGGTTTATTAATGAGAGATGATCTAAAAGCTCAAGTAGAAAAAGCTAGCGGAAAACTTACTAATTTACACGATGCAGCTACATGGGGATCTAGTAATGTAAATTCAGAAGGCATCCTACAAAAAATATTTAGTTTATTTTCTGGCGGAAATAAAACTCAAACAGAATATACTATTGAGCAATTAAAAGAGAAAGCACCAAAAGTTGGCGTTTTAGCAACAGAAAATGAAGATGTTCGTTCTCTTAGAGAATTATTGATTTACGGACTAAAAGGTATGGCTGCTTACTTAAAACACGCAGATAATTTAGGTTCTAGGGATGAAAAAATCAGTGCATTTATACAAAAGGCATTAGTTGCTACATTAGATGATAGCTTAAGCGCAGATGATTTAGTAGCTCTTGTATTAGAATGTGGTAAATATGGAGTAGATGCTATGGCACTACTTGATGGGGCGAATACATCTACTTATGGAACTCCTGAGATCACTACAGTAAATATTGGTGTAAGTAAAAACCCTGGCATCTTAATTAGTGGTCACGATTTAAAAGATATGGAAGAATTGTTGAAACAAACAGAAGGAACAGGTGTGGATGTATACACTCATAGTGAAATGCTTCCAGCTCACTACTATCCTGCTTTTAAAAAATATAAACACTTTGTTGGAAACTATGGAAATGCATGGTGGAAACAAGATAAAGAATTTAAGAGCTTTAACGGACCTATCCTAATGACAACAAACTGTCTTGTACCTCCAAAACCAGAATACAAAGACAGAATGTATACTACTGGAGCTACAGGTTTTGAAGGAGTAAAACACATAGCAGATGGTGTAAATGGAAAACCAAAAGATTTTACTGAAATCATCAATCATGCAAAAAAATGCAAACCTCCAGTTCAAATTGAAAAAGGCGAGATCGTCGGTGGATTTGCTCATGCTACAGTTATTAGCTTAGCAGATAAAGTAGTAGAAGCTGTTAAATCAGGTGCTATTAAAAGATTCTTTGTTATGGCAGGCTGTGACGGAAGAATGAAGGGTAGAGATTACTATACTGAATTTGCGAAAAAGCTACCACAAGATACAATCATTTTAACAGCTGGTTGTGCAAAATACAGATACAATAAATTAGAACTTGGAGATATTGGTGGCATTCCAAGAGTATTAGATGCAGGGCAATGTAATGACTCTTACTCTTTGGCAGTAATCGCACTAAAATTAAAAGAAGTATTCGAATTAAGTGATATTAACGACCTTCCAATATCTTATAATATTGCTTGGTATGAACAAAAGGCAGTTATTGTACTTTTAGCTCTTCTATACTTAGGAGTAAAGAACATTCATCTAGGACCAACATTGCCAGCGTTCTTATCTCCTAATGTAGCGAAAGTACTAGTTGATACATTTGGTATTGGTGGCATTACAGATGTAGCGAGCGATATTGGAATGTTCATGGAAGCTTAATAAAGCGCCTTCGGCACTTTATTTCTAAGTTTTATGTTGTAAGTTCTATGTAAAAGCTTTTAAGGGATTTGCTTAAATGTATTCCTCTCGGGTTGACTTTCTATGAAAGCAATCCAAGATTATAAAACTTTACCTTATACAAATAACCTTTACAAGGGCGCATCGACAGATGCGTTCTTTTTTAAGACTTAAACTGAAGAAATGAGCATGGCTCATTGTTTCACGAAAAAAAGCAGGGAGAAGCTCCCTGCTATAAAGAGTGAAGAGGAATTATTTTTTCATTGTCCATAAACCTACAAAGAGATAAATGTTACACAATGAACTTGTTGACAAAATCAATATTTGCTATAAAACAAATATTTTAGCTACCTTACTGCTCGTATAACCTTTGGCCAAATGTCTAAGCCTTTGTTTATTGTTGGAGCGCCGGAAATATTTCGAATCTCTGGTTCGTGGTAAATCAAGCTTTTCAACTCACATCACCTCTCTCCTCGATTTTCAATACTTGCTACTCTTGCTAACAGTTCCTCTGCACTAC
Source organism: Alkalibaculum bacchi (assembly GCF_003317055.1). Classification (NCBI taxonomy): domain Bacteria; kingdom Bacillati; phylum Bacillota; class Clostridia; order Eubacteriales; family Eubacteriaceae; genus Alkalibaculum; species Alkalibaculum bacchi. The sequence goes on along the minus strand of NZ_QNRX01000014.1, from coordinate 46,108 downwards.
TTTATAATCTTATTATGTCAATTCTCGAAAATACTATGCAACATTTTTAAAATTTATTTTTCACTTTTTAACTTATTTCTATTACATCTTATACTAGCATTACTTTAGCCAAATGAGAAGAAGTCTGTTATATTACTCTATCTCGCACATAGGGGAGCTTTGCTTTTATCAGCTTTCTACATTTAGCTTTCAGCTTTGAATTTATTCTTTTATCAAAGAAACTACCTCGTTACCGGATACTTCTAGTTTTACCAAATCCCCCACTTGAATAAAAGGCAATTCTTTGTTAATAGAAACTTTAGCTGTGTAAATACTCTGATCATCTCCTTCAAGAGTAAAGAAATAGGTAGTCTCTCCACCTACAACCGCATTTGCAATAGTAGCGATTTTCCCGCTGATGCTTGTAGTCTCTGTACTTGAATCTTTTTCATCCTCTGGACTTGGGACAACACCACCTGTAAAATTGTTCCATGCAGCAGATAAAGTATTAGCTATCCCTACCTTTTGGTAATTGGTTGCATCTACAAAAGCATAAAGCTTAATCAAGCCAGCTTCATCTTTTAAAGAAAGCTGATAAACAGGCTTTCCTTCCATTCTAAATAATAATGGGAATGTACTTATATACCCCTTTTCTTGAACAGAACCTTGAGCGCTTTCCATGGCACTCCATTCAGTGGCAGTACTTAAATTGTACCTCTTTGCTTCTTTTGTACGGGAATTGATTAAAGTAAATCCGATATTTGATTCATCGGATACGACAGATGTTAATCCTGTGTAAAGATATAAATCATCATTTAATACGATATAATTATACCCTTCTGCATTTTGGATTACGCCCCTTTTTGTAATTTGGCTATTCAAAAAGCCACTTTGGTACATTCCATTATAATTAATATGCCTCATAGCCATATCTGCTGGATACACTCGATCTACCCAATCAGGAATATCTTTTAAGTCGTATCTTTTAATATCACCATTCGTAGCATCTACCACAAAAGCTCCTACAACATCTGTTGGACCTAAGAAACTAAATCTCTTTTTGACAATCGGTGCAATATAATAAGGATTACCTTCTTCATCTAATTCAAAGGCTGGATTTTCAAATAGAACCGTGGGATAATGTAAGAAAATATGGCGGTTAATATCGTCATTAAAAAATCCAGAATGAGAATAACGAATATTGTCTTTGAGATCAACTAATTCAGATTCTCCAGACACCATATCTACAGTAATATAATGAGGAATTCCTTCACTTCGATTGGTTAACCAACGAAAAAAGCCTACGTATTGAAGTGGAGAAACTCGCACGGATTTGCCCTGATAAGCAATCTGAGTGTATTCATCACTTACATCAAATTGGGAGACAAGATTAAGGACCTCTCCAATTTTCCGACTGCCCAATCTCTCTGCCATATCACGATCTATAGTTGGAATATTTGCTGGATCTTTATTTGTTAGATCTTCTTCGAAGTTCCCCTCGGTATAGGTCAGTATATTAGCATATCCTTTAGAACGAAAAATTGCAGAACCACCAACACTACCTATGATAATGACTACTACACCGATTGCTATTAATACCGAAGAAAATTTAAATACTTTTGTACCTTCACGACCGTTTAAAATCATCCAAAGTACAGTACTCACGGCAATATACGAAAACAAACAAAACCAAAATCCTAAAGATTGAAAAGATAAAGGGATTAGAGTGATATACCAAACAATAAGTAAAACCAATATAGGAAAACCATATGAAATCAATGCCTTGTGCCACTTCTTTAAACTCATTAATGCAACTCCTTTCAATATTTAATTATACCTTGATTATACCATTAATTGGCTCATTCACAATATTAATGATACAATGCAGTTGATTTTCTTGAAAGAAGCAAATAGGTTCACAAGTTTTTTATATAACAAAAGACGGCCTGAACCGTCTTTTGCATAATTATCACATTAAACTGTAGCTTCCGCCACAGCATCATTATTTTGTTTTAATACTCCACTAGGCTGTGGTATTTGATTTTCAACTAGATTGTTCATCTTGCAAAAATGTTTATAAAAGTTCTGGGCAATTTCTTTTTCTTTACCTTCAGGTTTTAAATACACAATATCTCGCAAGATTTGTGCCATATAGATATTTTCAAAATAGCGATAAATACCAGTATTCCATGTAGTATTTTGAGGGTATCTTTTGTTGATATAGTAATTCCAGAATAACATTTTTTCAGACTCTTCCTGTGTTAATCGAATCTTGTATATTGAATGAGCAGGAATATACCCATCTTCGCATTGATTCCCTGAGAAGGTTTCATGAACCATATAAACACCAATTATTTTTCTTTGATCCTCAGGTTTCTCAGAGTCTCTCTCAGTTAATAGACAGGCGCTATTTTGATGCATTCGTATAGGGCGATTTGGTTCACCTTTTTTGACACCACTTTTTATCACACCACTATTAACTTTCCAGTCCGTAAATACTTGTTCTATGTCTTCTTCTTGGCACCAAAAAACAGCTTGTGAGCTAGGATGAATTTTATTGCTCTTCATAAACTTTTCTACTTCTAAACGACGTTCTCGCTCTTGGGTATCAAGCATTCTTTTCCTTTCCATCTCTAATTCTATCTTTTTACGTTCTATTTCATTTTGTTCAATAATTTTTTTCATATCTGATGCAATATTTTGATCAAGAATAGTCAGATGAGATGCAAAAGCATCAGGAAAGATAAATTTCTTATTTCCAGTTTCAAATTTTATTTCTACAATATTATCGTTGCATTTGACGATACTTCCCTCGCCAAAATTATCGTGTTTTACTAACTCATTAATGATATCCATACGCCTTCCCCTCTCATATCTAAACAACAATTATAATTTTCGCAAAATTTGTCTCGATGCCCTGCACAAAATGGAGTAATTCTGAGGAATACATCCCCTTTTACTCTTAGCCGTTTACTTTGAAACGAATATATAAAAACCGCTCCATCTTCTTCCTACAAATCCTTGTATTGGAATATGAATGCGGCTATGTATCTATTATAACATATTTTAGTTAAAAAAACAAATTTTATATTGACATACTTATATGTATATTATATTATATATAGTTATTTCTTTGCAAACATTTTTTATTTTTTTGTAGACTTCTCCTAATTGTATTATTAACATCTTTTCACACAAATATTCGTTTTTGAGATGGATTAGACCACTAATAAAATTGAACCTAGAAAAATAAAGATATCTGATATATTAAATACTGGAAGTTTTTTATATTTAATATATAAAAAATCCGTAACATAACCGTTATGAATTCGGTCTATAAAATTTCCACTTGCGCCACCAATAATAAAAGACAAAGCCAATAACATCTTAGGCTCTGCATTATTTTGAACATAATAAATGAGAACTCCTAGTAGAGTGAGAAGAGATAAAGCAATAGCCGTCTTTAAAAGGCGCTGTCTATTTTTTAGTAAACCTAAAAAAGCGCCTCTATTAACTACTAAATTGAGATAAAAATGTTTCGTTATTCTTTTAAATGAATTTTCTTTTAGATACTCTGTAATGTACTTTTTTGAGCTTAAGTCCATAAAAATGATAAAAAAAATAATGGAGATATAGATCATTTCGCTTCACTGCCTCTTTTTAAAATAAGTAGTGCCTAAATTTAACACTTATATAGAATGAGGTCATTCGTTATCTCTAATTATAGCTTCAAAAATATTATTTTGCCAGAGATTTTAACAGGAAAAGAAAGATTCAACTCTTTTAAAAAGCAATATGCACTGAATGAAGTAAGCGCATTATCTGAAGAAGAAATAAATAATATTAAAATATTATTTTCAAAGCATAAAATCATTTTATATTCAAGGTTTAGCTTAAAGTGTAGATTTACCTATACTCTCAAGGCAACCCACATAAAGAACCCTGATACTCCAATCTACAAGTAGTCAGGGTCCTATTTTGCGTTCACTTTTATATCTTGCTAGACGCTATGACACACTTTAGTTTATCTTCTACATAAATCTCTTCACCACTAAATAAAATAAAACTCATACCTTTACAAATCTTAACTTCGTCTAATGTCGTACTGCCTTCTAACACTGTAATACAAAAATATGTATCTGAATTATTTTTAAATTGACCTTCAATATTGTAGAGCATAATATTGTAGTATTCTTCTTCTCTCCTCTCACCTATCTGGATGTTTTCTGCAAGAGACTTTTTTTCTGTGTCTAGCACATCTAGGGCTTTATCTAGATGGAGAGGACGTTTATTTCCTAATTTATCAACTCGATCATAGTCATAAAAACGATAGGTTAAATTAGTCGACTGTTGTATTTCGTACACAAGGGAGCCAGCAGTTAATGCATGTAACGTACCTGCCTCAACATAAACATACTGATCTTTCTTTACTGGTAATGTATCAATAATGTTATCCCAGTTACCAGTATGAATATTTTCTTGGACTAATTCTCTTGTTTTAGTTTTACATCCATTGTAGATTTCTCCGCTTGTAGGTGGCTCTATAAAAATCCACGACTCACACTTTCCCATTTCTTTTCCTTCATATTGCTTACAATACTCATTGTTTGGATGTACTTGAAGACTTAAATTTTCCCTAGCATCAACAAAACCAATTAATAAAGGAAATTCAATAGGAGTATTTTCTCCAAAAATCTGGGGATTTTTTCTATAAACATCTCGGAGATTATCTCCTTTATATTTTCCATTTAAGATTCTATTACTTAACTCATCATCTGCTGCAATGGTATAAAGTTGCCCTAATTTTTCAATATTTGTATCTCCACCATAAGAATAGAGCTTTTGTCCCCCCCACAATGTAGGCAGTGAAATGGTTTCTAATATTAGCAAATTTTTCCCCCTCCTTTATTAATGCCAGGATTAATGTCTGAAGTTTTAATCAGCTCTTTATTAACAATATAAACTGCACCTACAGCTGAAATATAATTTCGATCTTTTATATCTAATCTCTTAAGTAAGGGGGATTGGACAACATCTTCGTCAAGTCTCTTTATTTCATATTTCTTATTTACTCGTTGTACTCCCTTTCTTAAAAGATTAAAACAAGTATCATTTGCAACAATACCTCCACTTATTAACCTAGATGTTGGAATTTCAGGAAAGAAAAACTTTGTTTCTTCAATAGTCTTACCTAACATCTCGCCCATTTCTAAGAAAGTCTTCTCAATTTCTGTATTGCCCTCATTAAGAAGCTCAATCAAATACCTTGTTAATTCACCTCTTTTATCAATTGGCTCTGTCGGAATAATAAGAGTTTCCTGTTCATCTAATTGTATTTTTTGTAGATAACCTTTTTCAAATAAATTATTATAAAGTTTAGAATTATATTGTTTTATGTTTTTTATTGCTAATCTCAGCATTCCTATCTGGCTAACATATTTTTGAACAGATCCAGGGATTCCTGTATTAAGATTTCTTATACTGCGGACATCTTTAGCAATATATTGACTCTCTTGGAGGCTTCCTAGATCAATAACATACTGATAACATTCTAAAGGAATTTCTTGGATAGTTCCTGTTTTTGAAATAAAGCCTGTTCCTAAATCAGTACCTATTGTATGGGCAAACATGCCATTATCTCCAATACGACCTTCGTCAGAAAAGGCTTGTTCAACTGATACAATAAAAGATGCTAAATTTCCATCATTTAATACAACTACTTTTCCGTCTGGTTTGATATATTGTTCTGCTAATGCATTAAGATGAGACATCTTCAAAAACTCAGATTCATAGTTTACTCCTGAACTTTCTCTAATTCCTCTCTGCTTAGGAGTCTCACCACCGGATACTTTGTTGTTTATGACAATATCGGGGAATCCTATAGCTATTCCATCAAATATACAAAGATCCTTATTCGTTAACGCCTCCATGTCTTTTGTATATTTTTCTATACAGCTATAAGATGCATTTTCTTCAAAAACTTCACTTTGTGCCAAGAGTAATGGATCGTCTTTATGCATGTCTTTATAAATCAGATATGCTCGCATAAATCGGATTAACATAAGGACTGGATTATTTATTTCATCGGCAGTTTTATAAGCATCTGGAAACCAACGGTATCCCTTTACTAGCGCAATTTCTCCATTTACTACAGCAGCAGCTTTTATAGAATTTCCTCCTATATCAATGCCACAAAATAATTTTCCTTTTAGTTCCGTCGCGCTCCTTCTTAAGTATTCCGCTTCTCTTTCTATATTTTGTGGCGAATAAATCTTATATCCTTTAGACTCTTCTGGGATTTGATATAAGGATATATCAATGTACTCTACTGAGAATTTTTCCCTTCCTAATAAGTTGTTTATCCTATTTATATAATTAATGTAACTACCATAACCTTTTCTATTGTTATCATTAGAATTAATACTAAATTCATGAACTGCATTTTTCACAATCGAAATCAAGGCTTGATTGTCCATATTTAGATAAATTTTAAGTTTTACTCCTCCAAAAGAGATTAAAAGATTATTCAATGTTGCCAAGATATATCGTTCAACTAAGTTTAATAACTGCTTGTTGTCCTCCTCGAATTTGGGTAGTTTAAGGTTTATATTACGATAATCCCCTTTTTCATTAATGATTAAATGAAGAACTAAAATCTGTTTTTCATTGTTATCTAAGTTCTCAAACAATTTTCTAATATCGGAGATAAATACAGGGTGCTTTATAAAGTCCTCTGGTAAATTAAACATGAAATCCTCCCATTTTTTTAAATTCCTAATATCATGCATTCAGTATAATTTATAACTTATTTTACATAAAGCTCGAATACATGGCCTTTTTCGTCATATATTCAAGCTCTTAGAAGTTACCATAAACTCATTTCCTATTTATACAATAATTAGGTTCGTTCTCTTTGATAATCTTTCTCGTACTTCTTCCTCAATATCGCTATCTGTAATCACATAATCAATTTCTTCCCATTTGGCGGCCTCCACCATGGATCGCTTTTGAAATTTAGTACTGTCTAGGAGAGCAATTGAAAGTTCACTATTCCGAATCATCGCTTTCTTTAGTTTCGCATCATCAAAGGTTACTGCACATAGACCATCCATGCTCTTAGTTCCTCCTGAACCAAGTACTGCTACTGAAATACCTACGCTATTAATACAATTTAGTGCCCATTGACCATAAACTGATTTATCCTTTTGGCGCATAAGCCCACCTAACATGTAAACATTATTTACATCCTTATTAAAAAGTTCCGCTACAGGGATAGAACTTGTAATTATATTTTGTCTACTTCTCTGAGCTAATAATCTTGCTAAACACCACGTAGTACTTCCAGCATCTATTGCAATAACGGTAGAATCCGATTGTGGAATATATTTGAGTGCCTCTTTTGCAATTCTATTTTTCACCCGGAGATTATCCATATTTCTAAATTCAATTGCTTCTTCATCACTTTCTGATGCTAGTACAGCAGATCCATGCTCTCTCCTAAGAAAACCTTGCTGCTCCATAGCAATTAAATCTTTACGAATCGTTTCATTAGAAACTTTTAGGGATGAGGCTAATTCCCCAATTAAAATTCTTCCATCCTTATTCAGCCTTTTAAGGATTATATTTCTACGGTTTAATACACTTCTATTGCTAATAGTAATCACCTCTGATCCGGTGCATTAATAAACTAACAGTTAATATAATAATTTTATTTTTGCAACATTTTTAATATTTACTCATCATTACGGTTCTTACACTTTGTCATCTTAAGCTTCACTTTTGCTTTCAAATTTTGTAGATAATTTAGGTTTACTAGATAATTTAGTCTGCACGACTTCTATATATGAAGCAATAGCGATAACTAAACCTGTTGCAATATACTGATAAAAAGTATCTACTCCCATAACAATCAACCCTACTTTTAGACCTGCAAATAGAATTGCCCCTAACACAGTTCCATGTATCGTTCCGCGTCCCCCTGCCATACTAGTTCCTCCTATTGCAGCTGCAGCAATAGCATTTAGTTCATATCCCTGCCCAGTTGTTGGGTCTCCAGTACCTAGCTTACCTATCTGTATCATTGCTGCGAGTGCTGTACCTAGCATGGCAAGACCATAAATTAATGTTTTATATTTATCTACCTTTACACCCGAAAGTCTAGTAGCTTCTTCATTTCCTCCTATAGAGTGAACATATGTCCCTAATTTTGTCTTTTTTAGAACAACATACATGAATACTGCAAACAGAAAGAAAATAATTACTGAAACGCGAATATAAGGTATTAACTCTCCATCCACTAATTTTCTATATGTATCCGGAACGCCTAATACAGGGTAGCCTTTTGTTACAACATAAGCAAGACCTCTATAAATTGACATTGTACCCATTGTTGCGATAAAAGGCTGAAGGCCAAGCTTAGCAATTAAAATCCCATTGATAGTACCTAGTGTAAAACCAAAAGCAAGACCAATTATAATACAAATAATAGGATGTACACCCGCTACAGTCATTTGGGCAACTACAGCCCCTACCAGTGCGAGAACAGAACCTACTGAAAGATCTATCCCTCCAGTTATAATGACACCTGTGATACCGATACCCATTAGTCCATAAATTGTCGCCTGTTCAATAATATCTCTTATATTGTTAGCTGATAAATAAATAGGTTCTATAGTTCCAAAGATAAGAAACATAAGGACAATCGCGACTACAACACTCAACTCTCTACTATTATCTTTCAATAATTGCTTCATTTTTCTTTCCTCCCAGTGCGTAAGTGATAATGTTCTCTTCAGCAAATTCATTCCTATCAAACTCGGCAACAATGGCCCCTTCTCGCATAACTATAATTCTATCGCTCATACCCATGGCTTCAGTAAGCTCTGATGAAATCATGATGATAGATTTTCCTTCCTCAAGCAATTCCTCCATAAGTTTATATATTTCTGCCTTTGCTCCAATATCGATTCCCTTAGTAGGTTCATCCATAATCAAAACGTCTGCGTTAGTAGACAACCATTTTCCTAGTATTACCTTCTGAGCATTTCCACCGGAGAGATTTGATGTCATAAAATTAGGATTATTCGGATTTAATTTAACTCTCTCACCAACTTTAACTGCGTTTTTTTCCTTCATGGATTTACTAACGAAGATGCCATTCATATATTTATGTATAGAAGCTAATGCGATATTATTTGCGTTGTTAAGATTTTTTACAAAACCTTCTTCTTTTCTATTCTCCGAAATTAATCCAATACCTGCTTTTACACATGCAGATGGTGAGGTATTGTCTAGTTTTTTGCCATTAAGATATATTGTTCCGCTCGTTGCTTGATCAGCACCAAAAATCACTCGCATTACCTCTGTCCGCATAGCTCCCACAAGTCCAAAAAAACCTAAAATTTCACCTTTCCTTAATTCAAAGTTAATATTATTAAACCCTGAAGATCCACTTAAATTCTCTACCTTAAGAACTATATTATCCTTTTCAACACGGGATGGCTTAATCCTTTGCCCAAACATGGCAACATCTCTACCGACCATGTTGCGGATTAACTCATCCTCTGTGGTTTCTTTCATATTTAATGTTGTAATGTATTCGCCATCCCGTAGAACAGTCGCTCGATCACATATCTCAAATATTTCATCTAGTTTATGACTAATGTATATAATCGTTATGCCATTTGCCTTGAGCTCATTAATAATTTGAAAAAGTGTCCTAACTTCGCCATCACTAAGCGATGCAGTAGGTTCGTCAAAAGAGATTATCTTAGCATTTAAGTATAACGCCTTAGCAATTTGAACCATCTGTTTTTTACCAGTACTTAAATTTTTCATTTTTTCCTTTGCAGAAAAATTACATCCTAACTTATCTAGAAGTTCTTGCGTTTCTTGTACCATCTGTTCTTTATTTAAAAATAACCCCTGCTTTGTAATTTCACTGCCCAACATCATATTCTGTGCTACAGTTAACTCAGGTACTATATTAATTTCTTGATGTACCTTTACAACTCCATTTTGAATTGCATCAAATGCACTTTTATAATTGATTTCTTCTGAATTGATAAATACTTTTCCCTCTGTTGCTGGAAACATTCCATGAAGTATATTAAGCAAAGTAGATTTACCTGCTCCATTTTCACCTAACAAAGCATGAATTTCACCTTTACAGATATTAAAGGAAACATCATTAAGTGCTCTGTGTCCTGGAAATATCTTTGTTATATTTTGAAATTCTATATAATTTTCCACAGCTAGCTCCCCCTTCTACGTTAAAAGTATGTCCGGAACAGTTATTTAGAAACTGTCCCGGACAATGTTGATAAAAATTATTTCGCTAGGAACCCAGTCCAACCAATAATCTCTTCAGCTGGAACATCAACATTTGCTTTGTCAATAACAGCTTGTGGAGAGTACACTACTTTAGGAACATCTTGACCAGCCATCTTTCTGACTAACATTTCAGTTCCGATTTGTGACATATAATATGGGAATGAGTCAACTGTTGCAGCTAACTCACCATCTTTAATAGATTTACGAGCTTCGCTTGTACCATCCGTTCCTACAACAAGAACTTGATCTAATTTTCCTGCAGCTTTTACAGCTTCAAGGGCACCCATTGCCATCGTATCATTATTTGCGTAGATAGCCTTAAGATCAGGATATTGTTTCATCCAGATATCTACTGTTTCTTTTGCCTTCATACGATCCCAATCAGCATTTTGTATAGCAACAACTTCTACATTCGGACTATTCTCTGTAAACCAGTTCTTGAACCCTTCAGTTCTTGTTCTTGCAGGAGGAGCCTTTGGAAGACCTTGCACTATAGCTACTTGACCTTCTCCGCCTATCTTATCATTTACCCACTCTGCCGCAAGTTCAGCAGCTTCGAGATGCCATGCTCCAACAGTAACACCAATGTGTGGCATAAAAGCATCATTTACAACGGTCATAGAAATATCAGATTTAAGGGCATTTTCAATACCTGGTACTAGATTTCCCTCAGAGATAGGTGATAAAAGTATACCGTCATATTCTTTATTTATCATGTCATTAAGCACAGCAAGCTGACCTTGTTCATCTGTTTCGCCTTGAGCTGCTCGAACATCAATTGAATATTTTATTCCAAGATCATTTAAAGGCTTAACAGCTGCTTCTGCACCTTCTTTCTGCATTCTCCAAAACTCATTTTCAAAAGCTTTACAAACATAACCAAGTTTGATCTCTTTGTCTAGTATTGGAATTGGTCCTAGTTTAGCAACGACATCTTTGTACTGCATAGCTCCATCATAGTAGTCAAAGCCTTGTTCTGCTACATCAGCAGCTGCAAGCTCTGTAGGTTGTGCTGTTGTTGGTTTCTCCTCTTTGCTGTCCGCTGGAGATTTTGAGCTACATCCTGCGGCTGAGGTTACTAATAAACCTACCAGTAGAGCTGCAATTAGTTTTTTCTTCACATTAATTCCTCCCCTTTTAAAAATGTATAATATTTTGTAAAAAACTATAGCAAATCCCATACTCAATAAATACTTTTACCTCATGTACATTTTCAAACGAGTAATATCAATGCAAATACAACTGTAATCCTTTGCATATATAATTAAAGATTTGAGTTGATTGCATCGATTGTTACTTATTAAAGAACTAGATTAGCCTTATCAAAACTATTAATCATATCGATTCGATAAATAAATCTAGTTAATTAAAACGTTTACATTGCCATTATCATGATGTCCGGCTTATACATTAGAGATTTGATATAATATTGAACATGTATCACTACAGTACTTACCGAATGTTGTGATACGACAAGTGAAAAGGATGGCCTTGAAATACTTAAGTTTATATACTCTAAAACAACAGTTTCTTACAACCTTATTTTTGTTGCTTTTTTAGAAGTCATAAACCATTTACGTTTTTTCAATTAAGTTCGCAAATAGCTTGGAAAGTAATATGGTTTAGTGTTGTAAATAAATAGTTTTTAATTTTGATTTCCACTCCTAACAATAAAATACCATCTTTATTACAACCTATCAACACTATTTCAAAGAGCTGTCCTACTAATATTTAGTGCACAGCTCCTTCTTTCAACTTCTTTTTTAACACATTTTAAGGTATAATATATTAATATGTATATAATAGACATGGGACTAGGAGTATTTTTCCACAAGATTTCCAACTAAAACACAAGAAAACCAATATATTAATATTCATTTATATCAATAAAAATACATAAGGAGGATATTATGAGTACTAAAATAATAGTATTAGGGAGCATTAATTATGATATCGTTGCCAAATCAACAAGACTACCAAATATTGGCGAAACAGTAGAAGGCACTAGTATAGATATGTATGTTGGTGGCAAAGGTTCTAATCAAGCTGTACAATCAGCAATGTTAGGTGCTCAAACCTTTTTTATTGGAAGCACTGGGTCAGACCAACAAGGAATTGCAGTTCGCAACGGAATATCAAGCAAAGGAGTAGATATACGTTATTTATACATCTCATCTACACACCGTACTGGTTGTGCTTCAATTTTCATTGACTCCAGTGGTGATAATAAACTTGTTTATGCTCCAGGATCAAACAAAACCATTACTCAGGATATAGTAGATGCAGCACTTAAGGATATCGCTACTGCTGAAGTTTTTATCACCCAAAATGAAATTAATTCTGACATGGTTTACTATGGTCTTAAAAAAGCAAGAGCTGCAGGCGCCACTACTGTCCTTAATCCTGCGCCAGCTCTGCCACTTGATAAAATTGTATTCAAACTAGTAGATTATATTACACCTAATGAAACGGAAAGTGAAACTTATACAGGCCTGTTGCGTTCAAACATGAAATTAGATGATTGGGCACGTAAAAATGCTGAGTGGTTTCTAGAGCGAGGAGTTAAGAATGTCTGTATTACAATGGGAGAAAAAGGTTCCTACTTTTATAATGGTAAAGAAGAAATCTACCTTGATGCATTTAAAATAACACCTGTTGATACAACAGCTGCTGGAGATTCCTTCAATGGTGGTTTTGCTTATGGTATAGCTAACAAATGGCCTATCCAAAAATGCATGGAATTAGGAAATGCCTGTGGCGCTCTTGCATCGCTTACAATTGGCGCACAAAATTCTATATGTTCATTTGATGAAGTTATGAATTTTCTTACTAATCAGCGTGGTAAGATAACATGATTACTTATATTTCAAGAGCGAGCAATGAATGATTGTATATATAATGGCGACTATTTTGTCGCCTAGTTTATCTCAATTATTTTATTTTGCATATGATCAAGATATTATGAGCTTCTTTTTTACCTGATTTTGATATCAATCTATACCTTCATGAATAATTCAGGTTTATCATTTATAAAAGTAAAGAATATGGTATTTATATTTTATGTTATAAATAATCAGAATTGCTTCACTAGTTCCCAAAAAACTACCTTGTTCATTTTCTGTTCCAAAACACCTCAAGACAGTAATATATGAAGACCAAAGTGTCACATCCGTAAAAAAGCAAAGAAAAAACGAATTACTAATAAAGAAACATCAAACAGATTATATTACTTTTGGGTCTAAATTTTGACAAATATGATATGATTAAGATATTATTTATATTACCACGCACATTTCACTACACAAGGGGGAACAATAGTTGATTACTTCTCGCAAAATTGTTGAACGCAGAAATCAAATCGTAGAAATAATAAATCAAAATGGAATGTTAAGAATTGCTGATGCAATAAAACTATTTAAGGTTTCTGACGAAACAATTCGTAAAGATTTCGCATACTTAGAGGAACACGGGATTTTAAAAAAAGTTCATGGAGGAGCAATTGCCAATGAAAGCGATATTATTTCTCCTGTCTCAATAAGGAAGACGGAAAATTATGATTTAAAGTTGAAACTGGCTACTAAAGCAATAGAGTTATTTAATCTAAAGGACAACATCATCGGCCTAGATATTGGCAGTACTATTACTGTTCTTGCAAGCTTATATGCTAAAATGAGTAACAATATATTTATTACAAATTCATTTCCAGCTACTCAAGAACTGATTTCTAGTAAGAATACTTTGATATGCACAGGCGGAGAATACCACCCCCATGATATGTGTTTTAGAGGAGAACTTGCTAAAAACGCATTGCAAACCTTTGCAATGGATGTATGTTTTTTAGGTTCTAGTGGCGTACTCCATAGAGATGGTATCTGTACTACGAGTTTTTTCGATATTGATATTAAAAAAGAGCTCATATTAAGAAGCCGTAAATCTGTAGTACTTTTAGATCACAGTAAATTCGAAAAAAGCTCTTTGGTTCAAGTAGCTGATTGGAGTGAAATAGATCTTGTAATAACAGATGATAATATTCCGAACGACAATAAATCTACTATTTCTAATTTTACAGAACTAATTATTATCTAACAGCAGGAAAACGCCTTAGACTCATTAAACCCTAGTTTAACAATAGTTTAATAATTGTTTACTTGAATCTATAAAAAGTGCCCTGTAATAATGATATTAAGGGCACCTTGCTTAAAGATGAAATGTGTTCTCTTCAATTTGTGTTATTTGCTCTATTCTCTTTTCATGCCTTCCACCTTCAAATTTAGCGTCTAACCATGAGTCTACTATGAGTTTTGCTAAATCAATTCCTACTACTCTTGCTCCCATTGCTAAAATATTCGTATTATTATGCTCTTTAGATAATTTCGCTGAATAACAATCGCTACAAACGACGGCTCGGATTCCATGTACCTTATTTGCTGCTATAGAAATTCCTACTCCAGTTCCACAAATAAGAATGCCCTTATCGCATTCTCCTGATAAAACCGCTTCTGCTACCTTTACAGCATATATAGTATAGTCTGTTCGCTCTGTATCAAAAGGGCCATAATCTTTATACGGAATTCCTCTTTCTTCTAAATGTTTTATAATTTCTTTTTTTAAGTCTACGCCTACGTGATCACTACCTAATGCTATCATTATCTTCTTCCTTCCTTTAAGCATGAAAAACCATATATTCCAGCCCCAATTACTCCGTTCTCTTGATGAGCTCTCGCATAGTGAAATGCTAGATTATCTGCGGGGAAAGGCTTTCGAGTATGACTCAAAATATTTGACTCTAATTTATGGAAAGGAAATCCTTCCATTTGTAAAACTCCTCCCCCTAAAATAACATAATCTGGATCTAGTATACTAATTTCTGTAGCAATTGGAATAGATAAATATTCTACATACTCTACTATTTTAGGATCTTGGGAATGTTTGACAAATATTTTATCTAAACTTGTTTCTGGAAAAAATTCTTCTCTTATAATCTGTAAATACTTTCCTGATGAAAACAATTCCATACAACCTTTATTGCCACAACCGCATGGTATTGTATTATTCATAATGGGGATATGTCCTAGCTCTCCAGCACAACCATTCTTTCCATTATATATTCTGCCCTTAATTACTATTGCATTTCCAAGCCCAGTACCAATGTAAAAACCTAAAACAGTGCTCTCAGGATGAATCTTATTCATGTACATATCATATTGAATAAGTAAGTTCACATCTCGTTCTAAAAATATCGGAAGCTCTAAACTCTCTTGTAGCTCCTCAACTACATTCAGATTGTTCATTCCTGTTAGATTAGGGGTAGATAGGACGATTTTTCTTGTTCTATCTATTGTGGAAGGAAAGCCTAGTGAGACTGCAAGAATATTCTTGTTTTTACCTTTTCTTCTTCTATAATCTTCTATAAAGCATGATAAATTTTCAATAGGTTTGTCATGAAATATCTCTTTGCTTTTAATTATTTCGAATTCTTCAACTACTTTTGATTTATTTACCATCCCTATTCTTACATTGGTTCCACCAATATCTAAGCCGATAATCAGACCATTTTCCTTCATTGTATCCTCCTTATGCCTGATGGTCTTCTCCTTAAAATCATGGAGCATCATATCATATGCCTTGTCTAAATCAGAATCTAGACCGAATAAACCTGTTAATCCTATTACTTAGAGCTCAGCTCCATTATTATGTAATCTCTTAGATGCCTTTTTATTATACGGACCATTAACTTCTATAACGAAATTTAATAAAACTTTCTTTTATTATTTATTTACCCTTTACAGTAGCTCCAAATACTCTTTCAAGAGTAACTGCCCCTATTATTAAAGCACCCATGACGATTTGCTGATAATAGGTAGGAACAGCAAGCATATTTAAACCATTGCTAATAGTACCAATAATGATACCCCCGACAAGTACTTTTAAAACCACACCTTTTCCGCCAAAGAAACTAGTTCCACCAATAATAGCAGAAGCGATAGCAAATGTCTCATATCCTGTAGCTGCTAATGGTTCAGCAGAGCCAAGTCTTGCTGTTAACACAACACCTGCGATACCGGCACATACACCTGAGATAATAAATACGATTAGAGTATGCATATTCACATTGATTCCTGAATACCATGCTGCTTCTTTATTTCCTCCCATGGCATATATATTTCTACCTAATTTCGTTTTATTTGTTATAAATGTAAGAATTAAAGCTACTACAACGGCAATAATTACCGGCTTGGGAATAACCCAGAGCCATCCAGAAACCATGCTAGAGAAAGCTGTATCAAATCCAAATATTGGCCTTGCATCCGAAATAATAAGGGTAAACCCTCTATAAATTGAGTTGGTACCAAGTGTAATAATGAATGGATGCAATTTTGTCACATTGACTAAAGTACCATTAATTGCACCTAGTACTGCGCCAAGCAAGATCCCACCAAGTAAAATTGAAATAATTGGGCTAATTCCTGCAACTAAAAGTTTACCTGTTACCATACCACTTAGAGCCAAAATAGAACCTACAGATAGATCGATTCCTGCAATTAGTATGGCGAAAAATTCTCCACATGCAATTAATATGGTTACAGAACTCTGTAGTAATATTTGAATAAAATTTTCTTTATTAAAGAAACTATCTGGCGATATGATTCCAAATATGGCAACCATGGCTAAAAGAATAATAAATGTACCATAGTTTTCCCACAATTGACTTAAATTCATCTTTTTTGACATCTGCTTTCCTCCTAATCGTTTCCTGTTGCTGCTTTTAAAATAACTTCTTCTGACGCTTCATCAGAAGTAAATATTGTCTTTATTTCGCCATTGCAAAACACTGCAATTCGATCACATACAGAAAGAAGTTCTGGCAATTCAGATGATACCATTACTACAGCTTTTCCATTATCTGCAAGGTTTCTCATAATACGATATATTTCAGATTTGCTTCCAATATCGATACCTTTCGTTGGTTCATCAAAAATGAGCATTTCTGCTTTAGATGCAATCCATTTTCCAATAATTACTTTTTGTTGATTTCCACCAGATAAATCCGTAATATTTTGCTTTACTGATCTACATTTTATATTAAATGTTTCTTTTTGTTCTTCTGCATCCTTGTAATCATCCTTGTTATCTAGTAAACCAGAAACGCCACCCAAACCAGCATTTTTAATATTTTTAATAAAAGTAACATTTTGCTCTATACTAAAATTATGAAAGAATCCTGTTTCTCTTCTATTCTCTGTCAATAATCCGATACCCTGTTTAATTGCTTTGAAGGATCCTTTATTATCGATTTTCTTATTTTTAAGATAGATTTCACCTGCTTCGATAGGAGCTATTCCAAAGATTGCCTCCATGAGTTCTGTTCTTCCAGAACCTACTAAACCTGCAAAACCTAATACTTCGCCTTCATATACTTCAAAAGAAATATCTTTAATTTTTTTATCTTTTCTCGTAATGTTTTTTGCTTCAAATATTTTATTTGACATTAATTCACATCTAGGTCTTTTACTTACATAAGAGTCTTTAACTTCTCTTCCTACCATCATTTTTATTAACTCATCAATTTCTATTTTATGTACATCTCGTACTCCTACATAAGTACCATCTTTCAATACAGATACTCGGTCACCAATTTGCTTTAGTTCATTCATCTTGTGGGATATGTAGACGATTCCTTTTCCTTCTGATTTTAATTTTCTTATAATAATAAATAGTCGATCTACTTCTTCATTTGTTAAAGATGATGTTGGTTCATCCATAATGATTACCTTTGCATTAAAGGCTATTGCTTTTGCGATTTCAACAATTTGTTTTTCCGATATACTCAAATCTTTAACCAATGTTTCAGGATCTTTTTTTAAGCCTAATTGCTCTAGGACTTCTTTAGTTCGCTTTTTCATATAATCGTAATCTACAATATCAATGTTCAATACCTTTTTTGTAGCTAATTTACCTAAGAATATATTTTCATAAATGGTAAGTTCTCCAATTACGCTTAATTCCTGATAAATTATGCTTATGCCATTTGCTAGGGACTCTTTAGGAGTTAGCCTATTAAAAGATTTGCCTTCAATAATTATTTCTCCTTCAGTAGGCTCGTAAACTCCACTAAGTATTTTCATGAGAGTTGATTTACCTGCACCATTTTCACCTAGGAGGATATGCACTTCACCTGCTTCAATAGTAAAACTAATATTATTTAATGCAATAACGCCAGGAAATTTTTTTGTTATATTTTTCATCTCTACTAAAGTATGCATACATCCATCCCTTTCTTGTTCTGTTATTAAAAGGATGGATGCGTATTCACCCTTGCAAATAGCATCTCATCCTTTTGTATCCTTATTATTTTGTGATTAAATTAGAATCAACTGGAGTTTTTTCTGGAATCACTTGAGGGTCAATAGCTGGCTTGTCTTTAAGAGCTTGAACTAATTGTCTTAAGGCTTCTGCACCAACTTCAGCTGAGTCTTGTGCAACGGTTGCAGCGAGATTACCTGCCTTAACTGCATCTACTGCTTCACTTGCTCCATCAGTACCTACTACAATAATTTGGTCTTTTTTGTTTGCATTTACAACAGCTTGTTGCGCACCTAAAGCCATAGTATCATTTGCACAGTAAATACCTACTAAGTCTGGGTATTTGCTAATAAGATTAGCAGCTACATCTAATGCTTTCGTACGATCCCAATCTGCCGGTTGACTTGCTACCACTTCAAATCCTTCAGCACCTTCAAAAGCTTTTGTTGCACCTACTTTACGGTCATTACCTGTTGCATTACCTGCTTTTCCTTCAATGATAGCTACCTTACCGCCATCAGAATTTTGCTCTATTATGTATCCTGCTCCTTTTTCCCCAACAGCTACATTATCCGTAGTTACGAAGAATAAGAGGCTTCCACCTAAGCCCTGTAATTGATCAATATCAACTTGTTCATCAATATTACCAACATAAATGCCTGCTTCATTAGCTTTTACAATTGCAGTATTTAAGTTCGCTGGTGATAATGGTGCAATACCAATAGCTTTGTATTTTTTAGAAATAGCAGTTTCAAATAAATCTAATTGCCCTTGTAAGTCATCTTCTGATTGAGCAGCATAAACATCAACCTTAATACCTAATTTTTCTGCTTCAGCTTCGATACCATCTTTCATTTGTGCCCAAAAATCATTCGATAGGGTTTTTAAGATTATGGCAATTTCAGCTTGCTCCTCAGGCTCAGTAGTTGCTGTCTCTGCGTCTTTACTACATGCTGTAAAGGATATCATCAGCATTAGCGCTAAGACTAGGATGGTTAGTTTTGTACTGGTTTTCTTTTTCATTTTCTTTCCTCCCCTTTTATTTATATATAAATACTTAAAGAGTAAATCCTTAAGTAGTTATATCAATAAATTAAACGATTGTACAAATCCTAAGATTTAGATTTGAAACAGAATACACACTAGCCAATAACGAAATCTATACACTTTCTCTTTTAATCAATTTGACAGGTATGACTATATGCTTATCTGGTACCTCTTGGTCTTTTATTAACTTTAGCATGACATTAACAGCAGCCTCGGATATTTTAGGTATATCTTGATGTATGGTAGAAAAAGGTAAATATGAAAACCTTGAAATTGAGATATTGTCAAAACCAATTACTTTTATATCCTCTGGAATTCTATAACTCAATTCTCTAAGTCCATCAATTACCCCCAGGGCCAACCAATCTGTAGTTGCAAACACACCATCAAATCTTAAATTGCAATTGACTGCTTTTTTAATAGCTTCTTTCCCGGATTCATACCCAACATCTGCTTTAACAATAAGTTGCGGATCTACTTTAATATTTGCCTCTATTAGAGCTTTTTCATAACCTTTTTGACGATGTTCTGGAGGTGTAATAATTCTTTTATCTCGTACTAGTAAAATTCTTTTGCACTGATTATCTAATAACTCTTTTGTAGCTAGATATCCCCCTTGAATACTATCGGATTCTATAAAGACACCCCTGGTTTCAAAATTTAAGGCACGGTCTATGTACACCACGGGAATTGGTGAATCAATTGCTCTTCTATCATTTTTTCCTGAAAGATAAATGACTCCTACTACACCTTTTGTAAGTAAGTGTTGATAATAAATGTCTTCTATGTGAGGGTCTTCTCCTGAATTACAAAGAATAACCGTATATCCTTTTTGAAACAATCTCGTCTCTAATTCTCTAAATATCCTAGCGAAGAATTCATTAGTAATATCAGGAACAATGACTCCTATAGATTTGCTATTCTTTGTCCTCAATCCTTTAGCAAGTAAATTAGGTCTATAATCGTATTTTTTAATAACACGTAATACTTTTTCCTCTGTTTCTTTAGAGAATCGACCATTTTGATTAATTACTCTAGAAACGGTAGCAACAGATACACCTGCTTCCTCTGATATTTTCTTCATAGATATTTTTTCTGTACCCATATGCATTCATCCTTTTGAGTAATCGATTACACAACTTTATTATAGAGCCACCTTATTTTTATGTCAACAGTTATTTTAATTTTTCCATAATTATAATTTTTTAAAAAATATATCTTGAAAACGTTTACTATATTATCTATAATACAATTGAGTAATCGTTTACTCAGGATTTATAATATTTTGTAATAGGAGGTTCTTTATGAATAAATTTAAAATAGGAATTGATATTGGTGGAACAAAAATCGCGTACGGCCTCTTTAACGATAAGAAAGAAATTGTCTATCGTCATAGAGCTTCAACAGATCCAACTACAACAATCGAAAAATTTGTCAGGGATACTGTAAACGATATTGAGTTCATATTAAAAGAGAATCAATTAACAAAGGAGCATCTGCAAGGAATTGGCATGGGTTTTCCATCTTACGTAGATTTTGAACAAGGTCTTGTTGTATTCACTAGCAATATGATCAACCTTAATCACTTCTACGCTAGGGACACTTTTCAAGAGTATTTTCCCAATAGCCAAATTCTTGTGGACAATGATACTAATTTAGCAGCTATTGCAGAGCATAGATATGGAGCCGGAAAAAATCTAAAAAACTTTTTATATACCGCCTTAAGTACTGGAATTGGCAGTGGATTTATTATTAATAACGATATTTTTAGAGGAGATTATGGCGGCGCAGGTGAATCTGGACACATGATTATCAATCCCGAAAAAGGCATTCAGTGTGGATGTGAAAACAATGGATGTTTTATGAGCTTTGCGTCTGGTTCTATGATTGTAAAACACATTGCAAATGAACTTCGCAATGGCAGACAATCTATTATAGCAGAAATGGTTGGTGGGGACTTTGAAAAGATTACAGCAGAACACTTAAATCTTGCCTTTACCCAAGGAGATCCATTAGCAGAACAAATGTTAGACCAGATAGGCTACTATATAGGACTTTATGTGTACAATATGTTTATGAGCTTAAATTTTAACACTTACATATTTGGTGGAGGCATGGTGAATTTCGGAGAACCTCTATTAGAGAGAATACAAAAATCCTTTGATCATTTCAACCATCAAAAAGACCAAATAATTCACCTTAAAAAAGCAGAACTAGGCAATGATTTTGGTATTATCGGAGCAGTGGAGCTGTTAGATTGAACATAATTGGATTTTTATTGGACTTTTATTGTTGTTATATTGACTTACTTGTTTAAGCCCTATATAATTAAAGAAAATATGTTAAATCAGGAGGTTAATTTATGGGTTATTTTGGGGAACCAAGCAAACGTATCAATTATTTAAGAGAATCCATATTAAATACAGAACAAACGGTTTGTGTAGAAAGGGCACAATTAACTACAGAGGCATACGAAGCTCATAAGTCAGAGATGAAAATTCTTCAACGTGCACACGCTCTAGACAATGTTTTGCGCAAGATGACTATTTATATTGAAGAACATGGATTACTTGCTGGAAACCAAGCAAGTTGTGATCGAGCTGCTCCTATTTTTCCAGAGTATGCTATTGACTGGGTTATTGATGAATTGGATTTATGGGAAAAGAGAAATGGAGATCGCTTTACCATAACCGAAGAGAACAAACAAATACTGCGAGATATTGCCCCATTTTGGAAAGGAAATACCCTAAAAGACAAGGGCTTATCCATTATGCCTCCTGAAAGCAAACAATGTTATGATCTTGGAATCATAAAAATCGAAGGGAATATTACAGCCGGCGATGCTCACTTAGCTGTAGATTATGACAAAGTATTAAAAGTAGGCTTAGGAGGAATAAGAAAAGAAGTTGAAGAAGCGAAGAGAAAATTAGAATATAGCAATTACAATGACTTGAAAAAGTTGCCTTTCTATAATTCTGTTCTTATTACCATAGATGCATGTATCGCTTTTGCTAATCGTTACGCTGATTTAGCTACTAAATTGGCATCAGAAGAGACAGATGTTCAACGAAAGAAAGAATTACATACAATAGCGGAAGTTTGTAGTAGAGTACCAGAACACCCAGCTCAATCTTTTTATGAAGCGGTGCAAAGTACCTGGTTTATCCACTTAATCTTACAAATCGAATCAAATGGTCATTCCCTTTCTTATGGTCGTCTCGATCAATTCTTATATCCTTTGTATGAAAAGGATATAAAAAATGGAGTAATGACAGAGGATTTTGCACTAGAACTTATTGAAAACTTATGGATAAAGACATTTTCTATTAATAAAATTAGAAGTATGTCTCACACCAAATTCTCAGCTGGAAGTCCACTGTATCAAAATGTGTGTATAGGTGGTCAGCATGTAGATGGAACTGACGCCGTAAATGATCTATCTTTTATGGTTTTAAAATCAGTAGCTCATTTGAGATTAACTCAACCAAATCTATCTGTACGTTATCACAAGGGAATCTCAGAAGAATTCATGAGAGACTGTATTGAGGTAATCAAGCTTGGATTTGGTATGCCATCCTTTAATAATGATGAGATCATCATTGATTCTTTCATCTCAAAGGGAGTAAAAAAAGAAGATGCCTATAATTATTGTTCTATCGGTTGTATTGAAGTATCCATACCAGGAAAATTTGGATATCGTACTTCTGGAATGAACTTTATGAATTTCCCAAAAATCCTCATGATGGCATTTAATAAAGGTATCGATGTGACTTCTGGAGAAAAAGTATTTGACACAGATATTCACTTTACGGAGATGACCAGCTTCGAACAAGTATGGGATGCTTGGGTAAAAGCAATAAAACACTTCACTCCAATTAGTGTATCATTAGATAATTGCGCAGATTACGCTATAGAATTAGAAGTACCAGACCCATTATGTTCTGCTTTAGTAGATGATTGTATTGGAAGAGGTATTACACTAAAAGAAGGCGGAGCAGTTTACGATTTTATTGGACCTTTGCAAGTAGGAATTGCTAATATTGGAGACTCTCTAGCGGCTATCAAAAAATTAGTGTTTGAAGAAAAGCGTATAACCCCTACACAACTTTGGGATGCACTAATGTCTGATTTCCAAAATAAAGATGGATGGAAAATCAAAGAAATGCTAATTAACGATGCACCTAAATTTGGAAATGATGACGATTATGTAGATGAACTTACATCAAAAGCTTACGAAGTATATATGGATGAAATCGCAAATTATAGAAATACACGTTATGGAAGAGGACCAATAGGCGGTGAGTATTATCCTAGTACATCTTCTATTTCTGCTAATGTACCCCAAGGTGCTATTGTATGTGCAACGCCTGACGGTAGAGGCGCTGGAGAACCTCTCGCGGAGGGATGCTCTCCTACTCATGGGGTGGATGTAAATGGACCAACTGCAGTATTTAAGTCTATTTCAAAACTGCCAACTATTCGAATGACAGGTGGAGTGCTCTTAAATCAAAAACTTAATCCAAAATCACTAGACAACCCAAGAGATGTAGATAAGCTTATTATGATGCTTAGAACTTTCTTTGATGTATTAAAGGGATTCCATGTTCAATATAATGTGGTTGATAGAGAAACTTTGCTAGATGCTCAAAAGAATCCAGAAAAACATAGAGATTTAGTAGTCCGGGTAGCAGGCTATAGCGCCTTCTTCAATATTTTATCTAGAGAAACACAAGATGATATTATTGCTAGGACGGAACATACTCTTTAAATAGTTAGGAGAAGATTAATATGACTGAGGAACTCCAGGGATTAATCTTTAATATACAGAAATTCTCTGTGCACGATGGTCCGGGTATACGCACCACTGTATTTTTTAAAGGCTGCCCTTTAAATTGTAAGTGGTGTGCCAATCCTGAATCAAAAGACCCTAGAAACCGTATCGCCTATAACCACAAGAATTGCAGCAAATGTAAAACTTGTACACAAGTCTGCCCTAATAGTGCTATAGAATATACAAATGATAGAATAGTAATAAATCATGATAAATGTAACTTTTGTCTAAATTGTATAAACAATTGTCCCCCTCATGCACTGTATTTAGAAGGGAAATTTTATACAGTGGATGAACTATTAAAAGAAGTTATGAAGGATGAAGTGTTTTTCACCAAATCAGGTGGAGGCGTTACTTTATCAGGCGGTGAACCTACCTTACAGAAAGCTTTTATTGTAGAGTTTTTAAAAAGATTACAAGAGCTAAAAGTACATACAAATATGGAAACTACTGGTTATATTGACACAGAATCTTTTAACGAAATCATCTCCCACCTGGATTTGATATATTTTGATATCAAACATTACGATTCCACAAGACATAAACTGTATACAGGTGTCTCTAATAAATTGATTTTAAATAATCTTGAGTTTGCTGTGAACGCCGGAAAAAATATTGTCGCACGAATACCTGTTATTCCAAGATTTAATTATTCTGTTGATGATGCCCGTAAGTTTATAGTGCTCTTAAAAAAACACCAGATCAAACAAGTACATCTTCTCCCCTTTCATAATTATGCTTTGGGAAAGTATGAAATGATGGGGCAAGAATACGAGTATAAAGATGATAAGAATCTTCAAAATGCGGATTTAGAAGAAATGCTCTCCGTTTTTTTAGATGCAGGATTTGAAGCGAGAATAGGTGGATAAAAATTTGTATAAGAAAAATCAGCCTTCACACTGAATGTGGAGGCTGATTTTATACTTTCACTCTATGATCTTCTTTGATCTTATAAACGATATCACTTAAACAGACTCTTTCATGATCTCAACTAATTTTTTATAATCTGCATCATCACCCTTAAAAATTGATGAGGTGCCTGCAACGAGTACATTTGCTCCATTTGCTACACAATTTGGTATAGTATTTGCATTGATATTTCCATCTACAGAAATAAGCAAATCCTTATTATACTTTTCTGCCATTTTTTTTACTTCTTGGATTTTCTTCAATTGAGAAGGAATAAATTTTTGCCCTGCAAATCCTGGATCTACAGTCATAACTGTTACCATTTTGATATCTTCAATAATATACTCTAAAACATTAGCATTCGTTGCAGGATTCAAAACTACACCTGCACCCATTCCTAAACTATTGATTTTCTGTATATCCCTATGGAGATGTTTCACTGCCTCAGCATGAATGCTTAAGTATTCTACACCATAACCTGCAATTTCCTCATAGTACCTAGATGGTTCCCATGCAGCTAAGTGAACATCAAATGGAATATTTGTATTTTTCTTCATAGCTTCTAACAAATACAAACCCATGGCAATATTAGGAACAAAAGAACCATCCATCATATCGAAGTGAATGAGGTCTACATTTGCTTCCTCTAATCTTCTTAGTTCTTCACCATACTTCATAGAATTTCCACACATAATTGACGCTGAAACTTTAATCATTTTTATCTTCTCCTCCTTATCATTTACGACTATATGTACTATCTACCAAACCATTAGCAACCTTTGCAATTAAATCATGGTTGGTATACTTACTTCCTTTATAAATATAAATTCGTTAGTAATAGTATAACATAAGCTTACTTAAACAACGAGTATAAGATTATGTTATATAGAACGAAATTTTTCTTTGTTTATAAAACAAAAGTCTGTTTATTATTTTATTCTAGTAATGGAAAATACAATATACTCTACTTAGTAATTAAAGAACATGAAAAAAATGTACCAATTCAGGGAATTCGTCTGCTAGAATTAAAGTAGGCTTTGTTTCATTAAATAAAATCTCAAAGGGGTATTTAACATGACTCATTTAAATGAAATTAGAAATTATATAGAAGAGGGTAAAGTAAAATGGATTAGTGATTCTGTTCAATCTGCTCTTGATGATGGTCATAATCCAGAATCTATTTTAAAGGCTATGATTGAATCTATGAAAATTGTAGGTAAGAGCTTTTCAGAAGGCAAGTTGTTTTTACCTGAAATTCAAAATTCTTCAAGAGCTATGAGAAAAGGTGTTGAACTATTAAGACCTTTTTTATGGAAAAATTCACCTGGAGCCTGCGTAATTGGAAGTGTAGAGGGGGATCTTCATGATGTGGGTAAGAATATGGTACTTATTATGTTAGAAAGTTTAGGTCTTGAAATGATTGATCTTGGTGTAAATGTGCCAAAGGAACAGTTTATAAAAACCATACACGAAAATGAGCATGTAGTCCTAGTAGCAGCTTCTGCTTTCTTACCAAATAATATGCCTGCATTAAAGTCTACAATACAAGAAATAAAGGCAACTTATTCTCATATTCCTATTATGGTGGGCGGTTCTTTTGTCACGGAGGAACTTGCAAAAGAAATTGAGGCAGATGGCTTTGCATGTGATGCTGTAAGTTCAGCTACTGTAGCAAATAAGCTTATTTCAAAGGAATAATCCTAATAAAATATAAGGGCGCCTACGGCGCCTTATCTATCTGCCAAGACTTTTTAATGTCTTCCATTAATCCTATCGTCTCTACGGTCATATCTCTGTTCATAATAGGGCTTTCTATCAGTCCTTTTTCTAAGCATTTTTCAATATGCTCTACTTCATAAAGCAACTCATAATCACATGGGTAGTGTATCTCCTCGGTTTTGCCGTCATTGTAGATTACTTTAGCAGTTCTGGCTTTCCAATAATTTGGAATCTCTATGCGCCCATATTTCCCATAGATTATTGCTAGACCAGGTATTTGAATTTCAGTAGAGATTTTACTTACTACATGGATGTGCTCTAAAAGCTTTAAAGTGATGATGCACTGACTATCTCCCCCATTTGTTCCATCGAGATATAGTCCGTTCTTTGCAGTTACTTGAGACTCAAATAGGTATTTTATGATTTGAATAAAATAGCTTCCGTTAGTATATAATGCGCCTCCGCCTTCTTTTTCAGAAGTAATCCATGTGTTATAACTTATGTCAAAGGAACTAGAAAAATCAATTAATTTAATATCCCCTAACTGCCCACTTTGGATAATTTCTTTAACACGCCTTATTACTGGAAGGAATACGGATTTCTGTGCTTCTATAATAAATAAATTTTTCTCTTTAGCTAAATCAAACAAGGATTCCGCTTCTTCTCTAGTCATGGTAAAGGGCTTTTCACAGATTACATTTTTTCCGTGATGTAATGCTTCTAAGATATATTGGTAGTGTTTGCTATTTATTGTAGCAATATAAACTACATTAATTTCTTCATCATGAAATAGCTCATCATAAGTTCCATATGCTCTAGGTATATTATAGTCTTCAGCCATTTTTTGAGCTTTATCTAAGCTCCTTGAAGCAATTGCTATAATTTTACCCTGTCCACCTTTTTGAACTGCATTCATAAATCTTGGTACTATTGATGCTGTGCTGATAATTCCATACGTAATGTTCAAGACTACTCACCCTCTGTTCATTGTTTTTGTTGCTTTATAATTCAACAATAGCGGCCTCATGACCTGTATGTGGCAAAAATACCTCCATAATATCTGATGTCTTAATCTTTAAGCTTGAGGTATTTACGCAAGGATGACAACCTAAATATTCACTGTCTATAATATCTTTATCAATTACAAGATTAACCTTGTGTTCTTTATCAAACATCAGACCTAAGATACTACATGAACCGGGAGTAATATTTAAATACTCCTCCATATAGGAGCCGTCTGCGAAGGACAATCTTGAACTCTCGATTTGTTTAGATAAATTCTTAGTCAAAAACTTTTTATGTCCTGGCATGACTAATAAGTAGAATTTACTCTTTGAAGAATTGCGCAAAAATAGATTTTTAGCTATGCTTATTCCTAGCAATGATTCTGTATCTCCTAAATCCTCTATAGTCATAGCTGCCTGGTGATCAATTCCGGCAAAAGGAATATTCAATTTGTTAAGCAGATCATATGTCTCTATTTCTTTTTGTAGTCTATTAGAACAATTTGGTTTTATATTAAATAGTGCACTTTCTTTCGTCATAAATATTAGAACTCTAACGGCCTACACTTCTGTAGGTAAGAACTCTACTACACCGCCTTTCCTTAAGTAGAAGATCCATATTGGAATAACTCCCATATTGTTGTAATGCCTATAATTGCATAAATATTTCTATATTACTTACTAGAATTTCTCACATAATAATTGGTCACATGGGGTTTATTTGTTTTTCTAGCTTGAATTTCAAATCCTTTTAAAGATAGGATAAATGGAGTCAGTTTTGAATGACCATAATTCCTTGTATCAAAATCAGGATGGCGTTTGTTTAACCTTTTTCCTACTTCACTTAAATACGCCCAGCCGTCTTCATCAGAGCTTTCAGTTATGATGGTCTTTAAGGATTTAATAAGTTCTTCCTTATCATCGCCATCCTTTGATATTTCTTGTTTCTTATATTTTTCAACAGGAGTGCTTGCTTCTTCACCTGCTAATACCTCTAAATACTTAAACTGTTCACATGCTGCAATAAAAGGCGCAGGAGTCTTCTTCTCTCCCATTCCTACCACATACATGCCCGCCTCTCGAAGTCTAGCAGCTAGTCTAGTAAAATCGCTATCACTAGATACAATGCAGAAGCCATCAACATGATTCGAATATAAAATGTCCATAGCATCGATGATTAATGCGGAATCCGTTGAATTTTTTCCTGTTGTATAACTATACTGCTGAATAGGCGTTATAGAGTATTTGAGCAGTACGCTTTTCCAAGACCCTAATTGCGGTTTGGTCCAATCTCCATAAATACGCTTATAGGTAGGCGTACCGTGATTTGAAATTTCATCAAATATGGATTTGATGTATTTGTCAGAAACATTATCTGCGTCAATTAACACAGCAATCATCTTATCGTTTTCCAAAGAAATCCTCCTCTTTATGTAGGTTCATTATGTTATTTTGTTATCCTATGCGATCTTAGTGATTATCTAATCATTACCGTTACTATATATTATATCAAATAATACATCAAAAAGAACCATCCCACGAAAGTTCTCAAAGACAATAAAAAAGTGCCTTTGGCACTTTAGCCATCAGCGGCCAGTCTTCAGCCATCAGTGCTAGGGTCAACCCTTACAGGTCAAAGATTCAATTACATATAAAGAGGTCTTAAATAATATCTAAGTCCAAAAGTAGATCTTTCCTAATATACAAGAAAGTGCCTGTGGCACTTTAGCTATCAGCCACCAGTGTTTAGAGCTAGGCTCTGTGGGTCAAAAATTCTTCACTGGTGCTCAGCATGACAGGAGTAGGGGCTTAGCCAAAAGTGAAACTTTTCTATGTAATAGGAAAGCCCTACTTTTGACATTGACTCCTACCCAATCATTCTATGTAAGTGAAGGATATTGGCCCAAAAGGAATACCCTAAATGCTAGTGACTAAAGGCTAGCGACTAATGCGCCGCAGGCGCTTTCTTATGGCATAAAACGAATTGAAAGACGATGACATTTTTTATAGTCTATCATACTCTGTTCTTAATAATTTTACATATTTATATCTTATTAGGCAAAGATATTTTAAAAAGATTACTCATAAAAATATTTTTGCAGGAGGAACACCAATGAAAACTCAAACTATGGACGGCAATCAAGCTGCCGCATATGCATCTTATGCTCTCACAGAAGTTGCATCGATTTTCCCAATAACTCCTTCAACACCTATGGCTGAAGGGGTGGATGAATGGTCTGCTCACGGCAAGAAAAACATCTTTGATCAAGAAGTTAAAGTCATCGAAATGCAGTCAGAGACTGGTGCAGTTGCTACTATGAGAGGTTCTCTACAATCTGGAGCACTAGCTTCCACTTATACTGCTTCTCAAGGCCTCCTTTTAATGATCCCTAATTTATATAAAATGGCTGGCGAACTTTTACCTGGTGTATTACACGTATCAGCTAGAACGATTGCCACTCATGCTCTTTCCATTTATGGAGATCATCAAGACGTCATGGCGTGTAGACAGACAGGTGTGGGGATGCTTGCTTCTTCAAATGTACAAGAAGCAATGGATTTAGGAGTAATCGCACACTTAGCAGCAATCGAATCACGAATACCTTTTTTACACTTCTTTGATGGATTTAGAACTTCTCATGAAGTTCAAAAAATAGGTGTTATCGATTACGATGAAATAAAAAAATTAGTTCATTCTAAAGCAATACAAGAGTTTAGAAAAAGAGCATTAAATCCAGAACATCCTGTAGTTAGGGGAACTACACAAAATCCAGACATTTACTTCCAACAAAGAGAGAGTTCAAACCCATTTTATGATAAACTTCCTAATATTGTTCAAAGCTATATGGATAAATTATCTAAAGTCACTAATCGAAAATATAATCTATTTGATTATTATGGTGCAGAAGATGCTCAAAGTATTATTATAGCAATGGGATCTGGATCAGACACGATAGAGGAGACAGTAGATTATTTAAGCAACAAAGGCGAAAAAGTTGGCGCTATAAAAATACATCTTTATCGACCTTTTTCTGAAGAACATTTTCTTAAGGCTATTCCAAATTCAGTCAAAAAAATTGCTGTATTAGATCGAACAAAAGAGCCTGGTTCTATTGGTGAACCCTTGTATTTAGATGTAGTAAAGGCTTTTAAAAACGATAGTAGAAATCCTATTATTGTTGGAGGAAGATATGGTCTTTCCTCAAAAGATACTAGACCATCACAAATTGTGGCAGTATTTAAAAATTTAAAAGAGCAAGAAGCAAAAGATCGATTTACCATAGGAATCGTAGACGATGTAACACATACTTCACTTCCAGAAGAAGACATAATTGAAACAACTCCTGAAGGCACAATAAACTGCAAAATTTGGGGATTAGGGTCTGATGGTACTGTAGGAGCGAATAAATCAGCAATAAAAATCATTGGAGATAATACAGATCTTCATGTGCAGGGATACTTCTCTTATGACAGTAAAAAGTCTGGTGGAACCACAGTATCTCACTTGCGATTTGGACCAAAACCTTTGCGTTCTCCTTATTTAGTGTATAATGCAAATTATATTGCTTGTCACAACAAATCCTTTATATATCAATACGACTTATTAAAAGGTCTTAAAAAGGGTGGCACTTTTGTATTAAATTGCCCATGGGGTCCTCATGAATTAGAAGAAAAAATCCCAGCTAGTATAAGACAGTATATAGGGGAAAATAATATTAATTTCTATATTATTAATGCCTTAAACATCGCTTCTGAGGTAGGTTTAGGTAATCGAATTAATATGGTTATGCAATCTGTTTTCTTTAAGCTTGCAAATATTATTCCATATGAAAAAGCCGTAGAATATTTAAAAAACTCTATCGAGAAAATGTATGGAAAAAAAGGTCAAGAAATTGTTGAAATAAATAAAAAAGCAGTAGACAAGGCAGTAAACGCTCTTATTAAAGTAGATGTACCAGAATCGTGGAAAAACGCAACAGATGAAGATTTTCCTATTAAGAAAGAACCTGATTTTATTAAAAATATCCAAAGACCAATGGCTAGACATGAAGGAGACGAGCTTCCTGTTAGCGCATTTAAAGGCATGGAAGACGGGACTTATCCTTTAGGTACTACTGCATATGAAAAACGAGGCATTGCACCAATGCTTCCAGAATGGCAAATCGATCGGTGCATACAATGTGGTAGATGCTCATATATTTGCCCTCATGCAACTATTAGGCCTATTATCTTAGATGATGGAGAAGAAAAACGTAAACCTGATACCTTTAAAACTACAACTGCTAAAGGTAAAGGACTAGAAGATTACCAATGGCGTATTCAGGTTGCACCTTTAGATTGTACTGGTTGCGGAAATTGCGCTGATGTATGCCCTGCACCAGGAAAAGCACTTATTATGAAATCTGCAGAACAAGAAATAGAAAAAGAATCTGAAAATTGGGAATTTGCAACGACGGTTACTTCTAAAGAGGAGCTCGTAAACATTTATACTGTCAGAGGTAGCCAATTTGTAAAACCTTATCTAGAATTTAACGGTGCTTGCCCAGGATGTGGTGAGACTCCTTATATCAAACTTTTGACTCAGTTCTATGGAGACCGCATGGTTATATCCAATGCTACAGGTTGTTCCTCTATCTGGGGAGCTTCTGCACCTTCTATTGCCTATTCTACGAATGCAGAAGGAAAAGGCCCTGCCTGGATTAATCCACTGTTTGAAGACGCTGCAGAGTTTGGGCTTGGTTTATATCTAGGTGAAAAGCAAATTAGGGAAAAATTATCTACTTTAATGCAACAAGCTTTAGACACTACAATTGATGAAGCTACGAAGAAAGCATTCCAAAATTGGATAGACAATTACCATGATGGCGAAGGATCTAAAAAAGCTACAGACGAAGTTTTTGAAGCCTTGTACCATTATGATTATAAAGATAATCAACTAATTAAAGATGTATTGGATTTATCAGACCATCTCATCAAAAAATCTTACTGGGCTATCGGTGGAGATGGATGGGCATATGACATCGACTATGGTGGATTAGATCACGTTTTATCTACAGGAGACAATGTAAATATATTTGTCATGGATACAGAAGTTTATTCAAATACAGGTGGTCAGTGCTCAAAAGCTACTCCTACTGCTAGCGTAGCAAAATTTGCTGCTGCAGGAAAGAAAATCAGAAAAAAAGACTTAGGTCTTATGGCTATGTCTTATGGCTATGTATATGTAGGCCAGATTGCAATAGGTGCAGATATGAATCAAACCATCAAAGCCATAAAAGAAGCTGAAAGTTATAATGGGCCATCTTTAATCATTGCTTACTCGCCATGTATCAATCATGGAATAAAAACAGGTATGGGAACAAGCATAAGAGAAGAACAAAAGGCTGTCGAAGCAGGTTACTGGCACCTTTACCGATATAATCCTGAACTAAAGAATGAAGGTAAAAATCCTTTTATTTTAGATTCAAAAGAACCAACAGATGACTATAAAGAATTCCTACATGGAGAAGTTCGATATTCACAATTGATGAACGTGTTCCCTGAAATTGCAGGTGAAATGTTTGACTTATCAGATGCTCATGCTAAGGAAAGATACAGAAGACTAAAGGCTTTTGCTGATCATGATGTATTATAAGAAAGTGCCGATCGGACTTTAGCTATAGCAATCAGTGGCCAGCCACCAGTTTCTAGGGTCAAGCCTCATGGGTCAAACATTCATAAAAATAACTTAAATAGTTATTAAGTCAGGAGTATAACCCTTCCTATTATACAAAAACAAGGCTCGTAAGAGCCTTATTTTTGATTTGAATCTACATATTCCTTTGCGTTTCTCACTTGTTTTTCATCAGGCACATTAACCTGTGATTGGTTTAATTGCTCCTTTGAATTTGCCCATGCTGCAGTGTCGTGATTTTCTATAGGTTTTTGCATATGCTTTTCTTTGTATCTATTTTTAGCCATTTTTCCCTCCACTTTTACTGTATTTTACTTTATTCTTTGCTGTCCGAGAAAAGTTATTCCAGGTAAAGAATATTATTATGCTATGTCAGATATTTTATATAAAAAGGAGAGGTAATAAGAAACCAATAGATTCTACTGCATATTCTAAGAAGTTTAATTCATTAAAGATTTTTTATTAAAACTTTTGTTTGCATTTCGCTTCACTGCAACAGGATTTGCCACATGGCTTGATGGTCTCATTACATAATTGATATTCCCCACCAGCAATATGAAGGACTTTGCCATTTACTAAAAATTCAGCAAGCTTTTTTCTAGCATTATTATAGATAGCCTGTACTGTAGTGCGAGCTACATTCATCCTAAGAGAACACTCTTCTTGATTCAATCCCTCAAAGTCGATTAACCTTATGGTCTCATATTCATCTACGGCCATAATAAGGTGATTATTCTCATCATTTTCTACGTCAAGTGGTCCAAATTTGCTATTATCCGGAAGACAACAAACTCTTCTACATTTTTTTGGTCTTGGCATAATTACCTCCTAATTTATTTAAAACGATTATGTGTTATTTCCTATTTTAAATAAGTTTTTTATAAAATGAATTATTAAATTTATTGACATATGTCAATAACGCTACTATAATTATAGTATAGCAAATATATTGAAAAAGTGGTATCTATTATCTAATTAATTTATTACTATTTAGGAGGGTTTACTATGAAAATTGCTTTACCATCTCGTCAAAATCGAATTGATGATCATTTTGGGCATTGTGAGTACTTTACAGTCTTCACAATAGAAGGCAAAGAGATTATATCTGAAGAAACGATTACATCACCTGAAGGTTGTGGATGTAAGTCAAATATTGCACAGCAATTAGCTCAAATGAACGTTACCATGATGCTTGCAGGCAATATGGGTGAAGGTGCTGTAAACGTCTTAAATCGCTCTGGAATAAAAGTAATACGGGGATGTTCTGGTGATGTAAGAGAAGTAGCATTAGCTTATATCAATGGGACACTAATAGACTCTGGAGTAGCCTGTGCTGCACACGAGCACGGCTGTCATTAAATGCTTTAGTCGCTAGACACTAGCCTATTAGTCTCTAGCATTAGGGTATTCCTTTAGGTCTCCATTGCTACAGATTTATAAACTATAATATACAAAAAACACATTAGGGGCTTTTGCAGTTGCACATTCTTTGCTGCAAATTTTATGTAAAGCTAATAGCCACCAGTGGTGCCCATTAGGGGAAACGACGCGAGCGTCGTTCCCTAATTTTTTCTGCTTTCCGCATTCAGCTTTCAGCCTTTACGAAAGTCTTCCCTTAAAATCCTCATAACCAAATTGGCGTACGATTTTGTTTTCTCCATCTATTCCTTGAATCGCTATAGCAGGTAGTGGCATACCATTAAAGGTGTTGTTTTTAACCATACTGTAATGAGCCATATCACAAAATATTAGTTTATCTCCTTCTTTAAGGGGTTCATCAAAAGAATAATCGCCGATAATATCTCCTGCTAAACAGGTTGGACCTCCGAGCCTATAGGTATACTTTTTTTCATTTGGCAGTTTAGCGCCAATAATTTCTGGTCGGTAGGGCATTTCTAGTACATCTGGCATGTGGCAAGCTGCTGAAGTGTCTAATATAGCAATGTCTATTTTATTGTGCATGGTCTCTAGAACAGTAGTCACTAAATATCCTGTGTTTAGAACGACTGCTTCCCCAGGCTCTAAATACACCACTACATCATATTTTTCTCTAACTCGAATAATCTCAGAAACTAAAGTTTCTATATCGTAATCTTTTCTCGTAATATGGTGACCGCCACCTAAATTAATCCACTTCATCTGCTTCATATAAGAACCGAACTTTTCTTCTGCTACTCGAAGAGTGGTTACTAAATCATCCGAATTTTGTTCACATAATGTATGCATGTGAAGTCCTTCTAAATCTCCTAGTTGGTCAGGATAAAAATGTTCAATAGTTGTACCTAAACGAGAACCGGTAGCACAGGGATCGTAAATTTCATGTCCTTCTTGAGTAGACCATTCAGGATTAATCCGAAGTCCGCAAGAGCGCTCTTTTTTTAAAGCACGAGGACCAAATTTTCGCCACTGAGAAAAGGAATTGAAAATAATATGATCGCAAATTTCTACGATTTCAATAAATTCTTCTTCTTTATAAGCAGGGGAAAATACGTGATTTTCCCCACTAAAATGTTCATGGCCTAGTTTGGCTTCATAAAGCCCACTAGCTGCTGTACCACATAGATATCTTGAAATCAAAGGGTACATGCTAAACATAGAAAAAGCCTTTTGTGCTAGTAAAATCTTGCATCCGCTGCGATCCATAACATCTTTTAGTACCTCTAGATTAGAAATCACTTT
The DNA here is from genome assembly GCF_003317055.1 of Alkalibaculum bacchi. Lineage (NCBI taxonomy): Bacteria > Bacillati > Bacillota > Clostridia > Eubacteriales > Eubacteriaceae > Alkalibaculum > Alkalibaculum bacchi. The sequence continues at coordinate 9,630 of NZ_QNRX01000014.1, read as the reverse complement.
TTTTTCATCTACTACATAACAAGGTGTAGGTAGATCATAAAAACGATCTTTCATTAGTCCACCAACTCTGGATTAAAGTCTTCCTTCCAAGGAAGTCCCCATTTATTTAAGGCTTCCATAAATGGATCTGGATCAAATTGTTCGATATTGAATACCCCTTCGCCTTTCCATGTTCCAGTCATGAGCATCATAGCTCCGATCATAGCTGGTACGCCTGTAGTATAGCTGATGGCTTGGCTTCCAACTTCTCTATACGATTCTTGATGATCGCAGACATTGTATACATAATAAGTTTTTGGCTCTCCATCCTTTATTCCTTTAAAGATGCAACCGATATTCGTCTTACCTACTGTACGAGGTCCTAAAGATGCAGGGTCTGGAAGAACAGCTTTTAAAAACTGTAAAGGCACAATTTGCTTTCCTTCAAATTCAATTGGTTCAATAGAAGTCATCCCTACGTTTTCTAAGCATTTTAAGTGAGTAAGATAGCTTTGTCCAAAAGTCATAAAGAATCGGATTCGTTTGATTCCCTTAATATTTAAGGCTAGACTTTCTAGTTCTTCGTGGTGAAGAAGATACATGTCTTTTGTGCCCACTTCTGGAAAATCATAAACCCTTTTAATTTCCATCGGCTCTGTTTCAATCCATTCCCCATTTTCCCAATAGCTTCCATTTGCGGTTACTTCACGTATATTGATTTCAGGGTTAAAATTTGTCGCAAATGGATAACCGTGATCTCCACCATTACAATCTAAAATATCGATCTCATGTATTTCATCAAAATAATGTTTCATAGCGTATGCAGAGAAGACTCCTGTTACTCCTGGGTCAAAACCACTTCCTAAAAGAGCTGTAATGCCTGCTTCTTTAAATTTATCTTGATATGCCCATTGCCATTTGTATTCGAATTTAGCGGTATCAAGAGGCTCATAATTTGCTGTATCTACGTAATTTGTCTTTGTCGCTAAGCAAGCATCCATTATGGTCAAATCTTGATATGGTAGTGCTAGATTTAAAACTACATCAGGTTTAAAATCATTGATTAATGCGATCAACTCGTCTACATTATCTGCATCTACTTTTGCAGTAGATATTTTTGTCTTTCCACCTTGTAGTTTCTCCTTCAGTTCATCGCATTTTGAAACCGTACGACTGGCAATGCAAATTTCTTCAAATACTTCTGAATTTTGGCAACATTTGTGAATTGCAACACTTGCTACGCCACCACAACCTATTATTAATGCTTTTCCCATTTTTCTACCTCCAATATCATTTGTTTTTAATACTCAATTCTAACAACAATTCTCTCATAATTTTTAAAGCTACGGCAGTAGAAACTCCACTTTGATCGTAAACAGGACACAGCTCGTTGATATCACAGGCTACAATATCTAGTTTACATACTTTTCTCACTGCCTCTAACAATTGTAAAAAATTCACTCCCCCAGGTTCAGGAGTACCTGTACCTGGAAAAACAGATGGGTCTAATACATCTAAATCTAAAGTAAAATAGATGGGCTTGCCCTGTAAAGACATAATGACATCCTCTAGTCCCATAAAATCAAACTTTTGTAAGTGTACATGGTCTTTTGCCCATTCAAACTCAACTCTTTCCCCTGAGCGAATACCAAACTGAAAAATCCGCCCATCTCCAACCAAATCCCAAGCTCGTCTCAAAACCGTAGCATGAGAGAGCGTAGCTCCTAAATAATCATTTCGCAAGTCTGTATGGGCATCAAAATGGATAATATGCAAATCCGAGTGTTTACTATGAGCAGCTCTAAGTGCACCTAAAGTGACTAAATGCTCTCCACCGATCATAACCGGCAATTTATGATCCTTTAAGATTTGTGCTGTTTTTTCTTCGATAGCGTCTAATGCTGACTTTGGATCACCAAAGCACAATTCTAAATCTCCATCATCACAAACCTTTTGGTCTTCCATGTCTGCATCTAAATAAGGGCTATAAGTCTCTAAGCCAAAGGATTCTGCTCGCATGGTTCTACTAGCAAAACGAGTTCCTGGCCGAAAGCTTGTAGTAGAGTCGAAGGGAGCTCCAAAAATTACGATATCTGCTTGTTCATAGTTTGTCTCACATCCAAGAAACTTCTCCATAGTTTACTCCACTTCCCTGATTAGTTCTTCTACATAAGTAGGCAATGCGAAGGATGCTTTATGCAATTTTGTATTGTAATACCGGGTTTTAAGACCTAGTTCTTCCCACTTTTGACAATCTAAATCCTTCACAGGATGGTATTTCTTAGAGGAAAATCCAAACAACCAATGACCAGAAGGATAAGTAGGAATATGAGCCTGATACACTCTGCACAATGGAAAACTAGTAATCACCCTCTTGTGTATTTGACGAACGGCAGAGGCATCTAATGGATAAAAGGGACTCTCATGCTGATTAGATAAAATGCCATCCTCTTTTAGGGCCTTATTGCAATTGCCATAAAATTCTTTTGTAAACAGCCCTTCTCCTGGACCAAAAGGATCTGTAGAATCTACAATGATAAGATCATAGTAATCCGTAAAACGTCTAATATAGCGTAAACCGTCTTCATAGTGAATTTTGACTCTAGAGTCATCTAAATCAGAAGCTACTGTTGGCAAATGCTCTTTGCACACCTGCACTACCTGCTCATCAATTTCAACTAAATCGATGTGCTCTACGCTTTTATAGCGACATAGCTCTCTTACTGCTCCTCCATCTCCTCCTCCGATAATGAGGATATTTCGAGGATTGGGATGAACGGCCATAGGCACATGGACGATCATTTCATGATAAATAAATTCATCCTTTTCCGTTAACATCATAAATCCATCTAAGGCTAAAAAACGCCCAAAATCTTCTGATTCAAAGACTTCTATTAGTTGAAATTCACTTTGTCCAGAATAAAGCTGACGTGTTACTCCTATAGATAAACCAACATTTTCTGTGTGCTTTTCTGTAAATACTAGATTCATAATACCCCTCCTTTCTGTTTCTAGCTAGCTTAAAACATTTAAATATTCTAATTCTAAGTCTTCAGGACCTGTTAAAGAACCGCCCTTTTCCTTGATGTACTTTATATAATCTAAAATTTCTCTTGTTATTCGCTCTCCAGGAGCGAGTATTGGAATACCTGGTGGATAACACATAACGCACTCTGCACAAATATAACCTGCTGTTTCTCCAATAGGCAAGGACTTGGTATCTGCATAAAATGCTTCGTTAGGAGTGGTTGCTACTTGTGGGCTGATATACTCCATTTTTAACATTCCGGATTTATCTCTTTTATAAAGGCGTCTTATTTCAGCTAATGCGCTAATCAAACGCTCTATATCTCGTTGTCTATCCCCCACCGAAATATAAGCTAATATATTTCCAAGATCCCCAAATTCTATTTGAATGCCATACTCATCTCTTAAAATATCGTATACTTCTAAACCTGCTAATCCTGTGTCAAAAGTGTTAATGCTAAGCTTAGTATGATCAAAATCAAATACAGAATCTCCATTGACGATTTCTTTAGAATAAGCGTAATAGTCCCCTATTTCATTGATTTCTTTCCGCGCGTAATCTGTTAAGGAGCATACTTTTTGGAAGATATCCTCACCATTTAGATACAAGTTTTTTCGAGACAAGTCTAAACTAGACATAAGCAAGTAAGAGCCACTCGTTGTTTGAGTTAAATTGATAATCTGTCTTATATATCCTTCACTCATATTTGGTCCAATAACCAGAAAAGAACTTTGGGTTAATGAGCCACCTGACTTGTGCATGCTGATACTCGCCATATCTGCTCCAGCAGCCATAGCATTTGTAGGCATATTTTTGCCAAAATAAAAATGAGTTCCATGAGCCTCATCTGCTAAAACATACATATTATATTGGTGCGCTAACTTTGAGATTTCCTTAATATTTGAGCAGATACCATAGTAGGTTGGATTATTGACAAAAACGGCTTTGGCATCTGGATTTTCTAAAATTGCTTTTTTGACATCTTCAAGTCTCATGCCAAGAGAAATCCCTAACCGTTCATCTGTCTGTGGATTGACATAAACAGGTATTGCGCCACAGATAATAAGTGCATTGATTACGCTACGATGCACATTTCGAGGCAGGATGATCTTTTCTCCCCTTTTACACACACTCAAAATCATACTTTGAACAGCTGATGTAGTCCCATTGACCATAAAAAATGCATGAGCTGCACCAAAAGCTTCTGCCGCCAACTCTTCTGCTTCTTTTATTACAGATATAGGATGACATAGATTGTCCAAAGGTTTCATAGAATTTACGTCTAATTCCATACACTGTTTGCCTAAAAAATTCGTCAGCTCTGGATTGCCTCTGCCCTGTTTATGACCTGGTACATCAAATGGAACTACTCTTTCTGATTTGAATCTTTTTAAAGCTTCGTAGATAGGGGCTTTTCTTTGTCTTTCAATAAACACTACTGTCACCTGCCTTTATTTTATATTTTGACCATAGTATATGTCGAGCATTTCTTTGCGTAAGCTATCTTTGATTTCATTTCGTTTATCTATAGATAATTCCTCTTCCTTTTTGTTGAAGAGGTAGTTTTTTAGTTCTAATTCTTTTAAAAGCATTTTTGTATGGAATAAATTTGCTTCTTTTACATTGATATCTACTTTTTCATACTTTTCAAGTGTTGAATTTGCAATATAATCCTGAATGGAATTGATCTCATGATCCATAAATAATTTTTCCCCATTTACATCTCTTGTAAACCCTCTTACTCGATAATCCATTGTAATGATATCTGAATCAAAGCTATCAATCAGAAAATCTAAGGTACTCAATGGAGTAATTTCTCCACAAGTGGCTACATCGATATCGACTCTAAATGTAGCGATAAAGGTATCCGGATGATACTCTGGATAAGTATGAACGGTTACATGGCTTTTGTCTAAATGAGCTACTACGGCATCTCCTCGCATTCTCAGGCTATTTATAGCCTTTTCTGCAATAAGAATTGTAACACTAGCCCCTTCTGGATCATAATCCTGCTTTGAGATACTTAGTACTTGAGCCCCAATCATATCCGTCAAAGAAGTCAAAATGCCCGTAAGACGTTCTGAATTGTATTCCTCATCGATATAAGCTATGTACTCTTGTTGTTCCACAGCACTTTTTGCATAACAGACATCATATATGTTAAAACTTAATGATTTTGTTAGATTATTAAATCCGTATAGTTTAAGTTTTTTTTCCATTTATCAATCTTCTTTCTATTAGTAGGATAAGACTAGGCTTATAGCGTTAAATACGCAAGAACACTATTTATTATTTCCTTCCTTATATACAATCATACGCTTTGTTGAACGATGGTGAACGGTAGTTCAACAATCATTAAACAATTGTAAAATATTTCTCGCCACAGGCGAATTTCCGCTTTCAGCTTTTCGCATAAAAAAAACAAGTTTATATGTTACTCACATAAACTTGGTCTTCAATCGAATAAAATAATTCAAAACTCTATTGCCACATAGAAATAGTAGCATAAATTTTGTCCTCAGAGGCTAAGAGTTTATATAGCAAAGAATTACTTTTACTACTCTTATTGATTGATCCACAAGTTTAATGTGCTGCGATACACCTGGCTATTATTAGCCAACTTATCAAAATGAGCGTAACACTCAACCAATAAGGCAACAAAGTTGCCATTTCCGGCTTTTGACCCAGCTGTCCGTATGGCTATAAACTCTTTAAAAAAGAGATGGTCAAAAATTCTTTCTAGTAAAAACAATGAGAAGGCTCTTGCCTCTTGTCATATAAAGAACATTATAAAGAATCAAACAACAATTTACAAGCATTTTCTCGTAATATGTCGAAGAATATTTTATACATTATTTTGTTTGGACAATAGAAATCAAATCCTTCATAGTAGACAATAAATGTTTAATTCCATGCTCTTTTGCTAGTTCTATAGAGTTTGATTGCCAACCAACAAGGGCGGGTAGTACACCAGCATTTTGAGCACAAATCATATCAATACTTGCATCTCCTACATACATTGTCTCTTTTGGTTTGCTATCTAATAAGATCATAGCCTTTTCAAGAGGTTCCTTGTGAGGCTTTGGATTAACTACATCATCTGCAGTAATGATGCACTTAAAAAAATGCGCAATATCAAACTGCTCTAGTGCTTTAAGAGTACTATCTTTAAGCCTTGAAGTAGCAATACCCAATTTATATTCTTTTTCATATAGGTATTTTAAGGTCTCATATACTGAATCATATAGACTGACCTCATTATCAAACCGCTTTTCTTGATAATTTCTATAGGTTCTTAAAACCTCATCTACATCGTATTCCTTATAATCCCTACTAATAACACTAGCTAGTGGCTCTCCAAAAGTAGATAAGATATATTCTTCATTATATTCCTTATTGTACACCTGACATATGTGTTTAAATGAGTTTTTTACCAATTCTGTCGTTTCTAATAAAGTTCCATCAAAGTCAAAAATAATTGTAGTAATCATAAGTTCTCCTGTTTCTATATGTATTTTAAAATTATTATATTACCTAAAAGACACTGAATTTATAGTTCAGTGTCTCAGTTGTATTGCGGAAAGTGGAATGTGGAAAGCGGAAGCTCGTCTATAGGAGTGAGCGGTTTGAAATGATTGCTTTCCAACCGTTTAACCATTGTTCAACGATTGTTTAACAATCGTTTCAAATTATTGTTTCGTCAAAACGACTTCGTCTTTTCCATCTATATCTGTTGTCAGAACATGTACAATTTCATCCTTAGACGTTGGCAGGTTTTTTCCTACAAAATCTGGTCGAATGGGCAATTCTCTATGGCCTCTATCAACCATAACAGCTAATTGAACTTTTTGTGGGCGACCATACTCCATAACCGCATTCATGGCTGCACGGCAAGTTCTACCTGTATAAATAACATCATCTACTAAGACTACTGTTTTGTCTTTTACTTCTACTTTCAATGCATTGTTTACACGAGGCTGTTCTGTCTTTTTCTCTAAATCATCTCTATAATATGTGATATCTAATACATCTACAGGAATTTTTTCTCCTTCAAATTTTTCAATGTTTTCTGCTATGCGACGAGCGAGAGGTACTCCCCTTGTCTTTATGCCAATAATAACTAAGTTTTTTACACCCTTGTTTTTCTCAATAATTTCATGAGCGATTCTAGTCAATGCCCTTTTCATTGCCTTCTCATCTACAAGTATAATTGAATCTTTCATCATAAATTCTCCTGCCCCATATTTTAAATTTCTTTTGTATAGTATACCATATATTCCTCTTAATCAATCAACTCAAACAATGATTTTTCCTTACTTTACACTTTAAAATCCTGTATTTTACATTTTCAATTCTACACTGCCTTTAAAGTTCCGCATTCAGCTTTCAGTATTCGGCTTTTTCGTTTTTTCCAGTCCAACGAACTAAACGACTAACCATCTAATCATTGTATAAAAAATGCATTATAATACATTGAATTACAAATCAGTTTTGTATATAATAAGTTTTCTTAGGATTGAAAATATTATTTACAATACGAGTGAATAGATGAAAAGAAATTGTCAATAATATAATAATCTAGTAGTTTAATTGCTCGATATTGTTTATAATATAACTAATATCATTCAATCTAAGGGGGCAAAATAATGAAATTAGAAATATGTGTGGGGTCTAAATGTACGATGTTCGGTGCAGATCATATTATACAAAGTGTTGAGGATTTGCAGGAAACCGTCTTAAAAGATATGGAGATTGCAGAAGGCTTCGAATTAGAAGTATCACTAGTAAAATGCAACAATAGATGTAAGGATGAAGGGGATGTTTATCCTAAAGTCTTTATCGATGGCGAAGTGATTAACAATGCTCACAGCCAGATGGTAATGGCTAGGATTCTGGAGGCAGCCAGAAAAGAATAAAAGTATTACATGGAGGTTTAGATGAAGGAAAGTTACGTTGATGTAATAAATATTCGAAGGATGGTATTCTCAGAAATTGCTCGATTGGCCTATGAAGATGGCGATTTGACCAAATTAGGAGATTCAACATACGCCTTATTGCCTGGTGAAAGGGCAACATACCGAGAGAGTATTTTTAGAGAGAGAGCTGTAGTTGGAGAAAGACTCCGTTTAGCCTTGGGTTTAGATGTAAGAAGTGCAGCAAATATGGGACCTATTGAAGAAGGTATTGACAAAATTAATCTAGATTATAGGGTTTATGAGCCACCTCTAGTCAACGTGATTCCTTTTGCATGTGAAGCATGTCCAACAAAGACTGTATGGGTTACAAACAATTGTAGAAAATGTCTTGCACATCCATGTACTAATGTGTGCCCTACAAATGCGGTGAGTATTGAAAAAAATGCAGCCTTTATCCATCAGGACAAGTGTATTAAATGTGGCAAATGTATTAGTGCCTGCCCTTATGCAGCTATAACTCAATACGAAAGGCCTTGCGCTGCTGGTTGTGGTGTAAACGCCATTGGTAGTGATGAATTAGGTAGAGCAAAAATATTTCACGACAAATGTGTATCCTGTGGAAGATGTATACAAGAATGCCCATTCGGTGCCATAGCTGATAAGTCTGAAATTTATCAATTAATCAAATCCATTCAAAGTGGAAAAGAAGTCTATGGTATCATCGCTCCATCCTTTGTAGGACAGTTTGGTGCATTGACAAGTCCTTCACAAGTAGTAGAGGCGATCAAAGAACTTGGAATCACTGAAGTTGTCGAAGTAAGCTTAGGTGCAGATATTACAACTGTCAACGAAGCAAAAGAATTTATTGAAGAAGTACCTGAGCACAGACCCTATATGGGGACAAGTTGCTGTAGCTCGTGGAGTTCTATGGTGAAAAAGTTTTATCCTGATCAATACCAGTATATTTCGGACTCTTCAAGTCCAATGGTATACGCAGCTCAATATGTTAAGAGAAACAATCCAGATGCTCTTGTGGTTTTTATTGGACCTTGTATTTCTAAAAAACTAGAAGCACTTGAAGAAAACGTAGCTGAGTATGTAGATTTTGTTATTACTTTTGAAGAACTCATGGGTATGTTTATTGCAAAAGACATTGAGCCATCTGAAATCCAAGTAGACGAAGAAATTCAAGATGCCTCTGTCACAGGAAGAGGATACGCAATAGCTACAGGCGTAGCTAGCGCTGTAGAAGCTATGATCAAAGAATTAGATCCAGATAAAAAGATAGAAATTGAAAGTGCCAATGGTTTACATGATTGTGTAAAACTCATGAAACAAGCCAAGGCAGGCAAGAAAAATGGATGTCTAATAGAAGGTATGGCCTGCGAAGGCGGCTGTATCGGCGGACCTGGTACTCTTACTTCACTTCCACGAGCAAGAAAAAGTGTCACCAAATTCTCTAATGAATCTATCTATAAGACACCATCTGAAAATGATAAAATTCAGTCTAAAAAATAAAGAAGAGCAATCAGCGCTCTTCTTTTTTTGCTCTAATTTCTATGTTAAAGCATTTTAGATACGAACAGTCGCTATATAAAATGACTGGAAGGGTCGTCAGATTGTGTGAAAATAAGCTTTTTATGCCACGTTTGGACACGATAATATTACATTTTGAACCCATTTTTGTTTGTTTTTGGTGATATTCAA